>NZ_JAUBTF010000043.1:0-66616 GCF_036702355.1 Microcoleus sp. D3_18_C4 | reverse complement strand
CTGCCTATTTTTTTTTAGCACACATTGGCTCAATCCTTACAAAGGTATGGGTTTCAGGCTGGTTGTTACCCCCCCAGATCAAAATCAAACCATGCTGTGGCTGCGCTAGTGGGACGAGGAAGGTAATTTGCTGTCGATCGGCGATGAAAGAGCCTAATTGGAGAGATTGCGAGGCGAGCAACAGCGGGAAAGAGCCGAGAGTGCAGAACAGGCACGACAAGCTGAATTTCAGGCAAGAAGGGATGCAATTCCCCGGTTGTTGGGAATGGGTTTGAGTGCCGAAAAAGTGGCGGAGGCGTTAAGTTTATCTGTGGAGGAAGTGACGGAGAATGCTGGAGAGTGACATAGTGAGAGAGAATAGGGGAAAAGGGCGATCGGTCTTGAATTGGTGAAGATGCGATCGCTCTTACCAACTGCATTAAACTAAACAGAATACCAAAAGTTATCTATGAACTTCCTGAAGATGAATTATCCAAGATATCTAGTAAACTAAGCTGTACATTTGGGCTGTGAGACGATTTTTTATTTTCCATTTCTTTACCAAAGTATCTGTCTCGCAGTTCTGTATGCCGTGCTAGGAAACGTTCTAATTCTAGCCGAGACCACCAATCTATCTCAATACCTCTGTTACGAGCAACACCTTCTAGCTTGTCATAAAGTGTACTATCAATAACACCGCTGGTCATCACACAGAATCCACCCGCTCCATATTGATCTACTGGATCGGCAACTTGAACCTTGCTTCCCGCCAGCGAACTACCATCTTTAATCAGCTTACACTGTACAATCCATTTTACAGGCGGTTGACCCGCGCGCCCTGTTGTGTGAAATACTATATCTCTACCACCATCGCGGGAGCGAGATTTTCCCATTTTTAAGATTTTAGCGGGCTGATGGCGGTAATTGACAACATCATAACAAAGCTCCTCAAACTGATCGTCATTAAGTTTATCCCAAGAACAGGCGATATCTGTAGTTTGTCCCATGACTGTCCTTAGACTCTCAGATAGCTTGGAAATTGATTCAAGATATTTTTCTACATCTTCTGGTTTAATTTTTTTTAGTGTTTTGGAAAAAAATACATACTGCGCCATCATATCTTGTACTATCAAGACATCGCCTTCTATAGATAGTAAAATTTTTTGAATTTGGGTGCGATTTTCTGCTGTATTAGAATAAAACGGTATCGTTGTTATATCTATACCTAGCTTCATAATTTTTCCGCGCATATTATCTCGATTTTTTTGGCACTCAGGACTTTCAAACCACATATATTCTGCACATTTCTGAGCTTGATATACCTCTGAATCTGGAAAAATTATCAAATTTTTATTTTGAAAAGCTATGGGTGGGCAATTCAATAGTGACAAATACTCTGCTGCTTCTAGATCGGGAACTTCATTTTTGAAACCACCATATCGCTTCAGCAATTCTTTTATATCTACACCTAGCGGAACAATCCAAGATTTTTGAGAAACATAAAAGTCGTAACCTATCTCATTACTAAGAAAAGAGCGCCAAAAATAATGAATTTCTTCAGGATATTTACTATGTAGTTCTATAAAATAATCTCGATCCAAAGAATAATGATAGGAATCTTCTTGTCCTCCTACACAATTTCCCCGATACAGATCGCCAATTTCAGGAAATCTCAGTATACGGTTTTCTAAATTACCACGAAACTCCTCGTACTCATTGTATAAATCATCCACGGGATAGTCATCATCTAAACCACATAAAGGAAAAAGCCACAAGAGCTGTTGTGCTAATCCCGCTATATTGTTTGGTTGAAATACAAAATAAATTGGCTCTGTCTCGCCGCCATAAATTTCTTTAACATAAATGTTGTCACAAAAATTGGCTAGATTTTCTCCAATGAATAAAGCACGGTAATAAACTTCTGCTTTATCTAACAAGGATTGGAAATACCCAGAACCTGGAATCTCTAAAACAATATTTCCTTCAGCGTTCTCAAGAATATGACATAAATCATCACAAGAGTATTGGCTAAGTTCGGATGCGTGCAGTTTAATGCTAATTTCTTGGCTCATTTATTTAGCGTCATAATTAGGCAACTAGATTCGTGGATTTTTAAATAGCAAGTTATCTCACTCATTGAATAGTGAGATAACTATCATAGCACACTACGTTAATACTTCCTCTCCTGTGGCTCAAACATCGTAATCGCCACCGGCATATAAGCCAGATCGATCCCAGCAGGCGAATAATACGCCATTGTATGCTTCAAAAACTTCTCATCATCCCGCTGCAAAAAATCTTCCCGCGAATGAGCTCCCCGACTTTCCTGACGGTTCAAAGCCGAAGTTAAAATCATTTTCCCGACAATTATCAAACTCCGCAACTCCAAAGCTTCCACAATTTCCGTATTCCACAACTTGCCTTTATCGTCTAAGTAAACCTCCTCATATTGTCGCTCTAAATCGTCCAATTTCTTTAAACCTTCCTGCATCAATTCGGCGCTACGAAATACGCCACAATACTCCGTCATAGTATCTTGATACTGCTGCCGGATTTGATTAATGCGGTATTTTCCGGGACGTTCTAAAAGTGCCTGAATTTGCTCTTTTGCTTCCGTAATATAACGCTGTTCGTCTACGGCAGGCAACTTGCGATTTTGTACGAATTGTGCTATGGTCGCGCCAGTAACTTTGCCGTAAACTACGCATTCCAACAGGGAATTACTGCCCAAACGGTTGGCGCCATGAACTGACACGCAAGCTGCTTCCCCCGCTGCAAAGAAACCGTCTACCAAACTGTCAGGACTGCTGCGAACTTGCCCGCTAACATTAGTAGGAATTCCCCCCATTGAATAGTGCACGGTAGGGCGCACGGGCATCGGCTGATTTACGGCATCAATTCCTAACAAACGGTGGGCTTCTTCCCAAGCAAAAGGAATTTTGCTCATAATTTTTTCGCGTCCCATGTGCCGCAAATCGAGGTAGATAAAGGGGCCGCCGGCACTACCATCAACATTAATTCCTCGGCCGGCGCGAATTTCTATGGAAATTGACCGCGAAGTGATATCTCTGGGCGCTAATTCCATCCGCGACGGGGCATAATTCGCCATAAATCGATCGCCCTCTGAATTAATCAAATAAGCGCCTTCGCCCCGCACCGCCTCCGAAATCAACACTCCCACGGGATACAAACCAGTCGGGTGAAACTGCACGAATTCCATATCTTCCAACGGCAATCCAGCTAAAGCCGTCATCGCCAAACCGTCTCCCGTCGAGGCGTAATCGTTCGACGTGGTATTGTAAACTCGGCCGTAACCGCCCGTGGCAAACATCACCGCCTTAGCACGGACAACTTCAATTTGACCGTCTAGAAGGCGGTACATAACTACCCCCTTGGCTTGGCCTTCTTCCAAAATCAGGCGCGTGACATACCACTCCTGATAGATGTGAACTCCGTAACGGCGCAAATTATTGACCAATTCGTGGAGAATGGCGTGACCGGTTTTGTCGGCGGCGTAGCAGGTGCGGCGGTGAGAATGTCCGCCGAAAGCGCGCTGGGCAATTCTGCCGTCTGGGAGGCGGGAAAAGAGGACTCCCATGTGTTCTAAATCTATGACTACACCGGGCGCTTCGCGGGTGAGGATTTCTACCGCGTCTTGGTCGGCTAAATAGTCTGAACCTTTTACTGTGTCGAAGGCATGGGCTTTCCAACTGTCTTCGGGATCGACATTTTGGAGGCTGGAGGCCATCCCACCTTGGGCTGCGACGGAGTGCGATCGAATCGGGTGAGTTTTGGCGACGACAGCTACCTTTAAACTGGGGTCAGTCCGGGCAATTTCTACTGCGGCGCGGCAACCTGCTAAACCGCCGCCTACAATGATTACGTCGTGTTCTAGCATTTTTTTGAATTATTTTGAGTGTTGTGCTCAACTTATGGTGACGCAAAAAAAAACTTCCTACCAAAAGCGCAGGAAGTTTTTTAACTTTTGAGTTGAATGGAAAATCAAAAGTTAAATCAAAATTTCACATTGGACTAGCCGGCGCTTTCGACAGGCTGCTGATTGGACTGATTGCCCGTTGCAGAAGGTTGAGTTTCCGTACCGGGTTCTACGGCAAGCACTTCAATGTTATTTAGCAGAGTTGTAACGAAAGCAAACAGCAAGAAGGGCAGAGACAGCACTAAAATCAAGCCGACGGTAGCCAAGGCGAAGATTTGGCGGGCGCTACTCCACAAGGCGAGTGCCGACGCTAGACTTAGGAAGATGACTATCAGCCAAACAATGATTTGACCGTAAATGTCGCCAAAGGTGAGGGTACATTTAAGGCGATAGTTTTGGATATTATTCATTTTGCTCCTGGCGAGATTGCTATTAAGACTTGTGCAAAAATACTTTGACAGTGCGTCAATCCCCACTGTAGATTTATCAGTTTAGCTACCCTAGCTGGGTTTGGGGGCTATTTTAAGCATTTTTACAGAAGTCGCAACAAGACTTTATAAATTGTTGCTTTCCCTCAATATAGCAACCGCCCGTGTTAGGACGCAAGGCGTAAGACATCTGCGATCGCATGGAGTAAGTAATCAAACTCATCTAGCTGTTTACGAATTCGACTTTTGGGCGAAGATCGGCATTGTTCCATCCAAGTTCAAATCAAATGAATCAACTTAACTTTTCTCTTTTGGCGACAGTTAGAGTTCGATATCAGTTGCCACAACCTTCTTTAGTTTTTGTGCCATCTGGCATTGTGACATCACAGAGGTTGTTTTTACTCATTTCCGCACCGCTGAGGTCTGCCCCCATTAAGTTAGCTCTACTCATGTTGATATCTACCAATCTGGCTGATTTTAAAATAGCATTTGTTAGGTTAGCATCCACAAGTTTGGACTTCACAAGATCGGCATTACTGAGGTTTGCCTTAATTAAAGTTGCTCCTTCCAGGTTTGCCATCCTTAGAGAAGCCTTCGTTAGATCGGCTTCCGTTAATTGAGCCATTTCCAAGTTAGAATAACTAAGGCTAGCATTAGTTAAAATGGCATTATTCAAATTAGCTCTAGACAAAGTAGCATCATTCAGCCTAGCGTTAGTTAAAAGGGCATTCTTCAAATTAGCTCTATATAAATTAGCGCGATTTAACGTAGCCTTGTTAAGATTGGCGTTTCTCAAGTTAGCACCGCTGAGATAGGCAGGAGAAATATAGATTATGTTCCCCGCACGATAACGGTCAGGACTCAGATCTGCCTCGTTAAGGTTGGCATCTGCGAGATTTGCACCTATAAGCGATACTCCCTTGAGATCGGCCTTAGTCAAGTTAGCTTTTTTGAGGTTGGCATAAGTCAGTCTAGTTCGAGTTGTTTTATTACACTTTAAAATAGCTCCAGATAAGTTGGCATTTTCTAAGTTAGCGCCCGTCATATCGTTGCCTTTAAGATTGGTATCTGTCAAGTCAGCACCGCTCAGGTTAATTCCTTTCATGTTGACATCTCCTAAGTCAGCAGATCTGACATTAGCACCGCTAAGATTAGCATTGACAAGATTAGCTTTGTACAAATATACATTTTCTAAGTTAGCTCCTGCCAAATTAGCCCCCTCCAGACTCGCACCCCTTAATTGAGCGTTTGTTAAATCGCAACCTTTGCACTGTTTAGTTTCTAACAGTTGCTTGATGTGTTCCGGGTTGGCGGCCTGAGCTGGGTTTGTCAAAGTCAGGGAAGCCACAAGTAGAGCAGTAGCTTCTGGCAACCAAGCTAGAAAGCTTCCTGTTTGGTCTTGTCGCTTTAGCCATAGGGCAATAATTTTTAAGCAATCGAGATTGATTGCTGGAATGACTTTCTGGCGTAGATCGTAGCTGTAGGGTTTTGCCATGAGTGGTGCGATCGCTTTGCAACAAACAAGATCGTTCTTAGTTTACACCACAATTGTCTGAGGAGTTGCTATACCAAAGAAGCTGGGTTTTTTCGATCGGTATTCAAGGAGCGAATGCAATTTTTATTGAAAAAACTCAGTGTCTGACTATCCCATGCGTCCTGAACTATAAAGCCCAGGTAGATGGGAAAGTCTACTTTTTGAGGGAGCCCTGCCTTGGTAAAGTAATGTTAAGCTGCGTGAGAATGGAATCAACCTTTATAGCGTCGCACCTGTCTTTTCGCCCATGTCTTCAGAGAGCAAATTGCTGATTTCGCGCTGTTTCCTGGCTGGTTTGGGAACGCAGATGTTTATGTACCGCGAAGACCGGATTCCCCAAGATAGTCCGGTGCTGGTGGTGAGCAATCACCGCAGTTTCTTAGATCCTGTGCTGCTGACGGCGGCTTTGGGTCGATCGATCCGCTTTGCTTGTCATCATTACATGGGTCAAGTTCCGCTGATGAGGGAAGTTGTCACGACTTTCGGCGCTTTCCCCTTGGAAGCACCGGAGCACCGACAGCAGCATTTTTTCTCTCAAGCGACAGCGCTGCTGCAAAGCGGGGAGATGGTGGGGGTGTTTCCAGAGGGTGCAGAACCGATGGTGAAGCTGACTGGACCCAATACTGTGGGGAAGTTTCAGCGAGGATTTGCTCATTTGGCTTTGCGGGCGCCGGTGCGGGATTTGGCGGTTTTGCCGGTGGCCATTAGTTCTTTTGAGGAACACTCGGTAAGATCGGGTGTACCGCTCAAGTTGTTGAGTTTGTTTGATCCTTCGGAACCGCTGTTCGATCGCTCTGGGTGGCATCCTGTGATAATTTATCAGCGAGTTAATGTTTTAATCGGCCAGCCTTACTGGATTACTGTCGAGAGACAGCAGCAATATCGAGGCAAAAAAGCCAAAGCAGTTGTGGCTGAACTCACAAACCACTGTCAGGGAGAAATTGCACAATTACTCCAACGAGGTTGTTTGTAAGTTTGTTGACTGTTGACTGTTGACTGTTGACTGTTGACTGTGGGCTGGTGTCAGATTTCCAATCTAAAATCTAAAATCTAAAATCTAAAATCGATTGACTTGAATCATGGCAAATGCTAACAACAAGGTTCGTTTCCTAACCCCCAAACCGCCGAAACCAGAGCGCCCTTTATTTGTATTTCTGCCCGGTATGGATGGCAGTGGTTTGCTGCTGAGGCCCCAAATTGCTAAATTAGCAAATCATTTCGACATTCGCTGCTTAACTGTACCGGCTGACGACATGGCTAGTTGGGAGGTACTGGTTAGCGAAACAATTGCCTTAATTGAAGCAGAAAAGCAAGCGGGAAAGCCGAAGCGGCCGGTTTATCTGTGTGGCGAGTCATTTGGCGGCTGTTTAGCGATGAAAACTGTTTTAGAAGCTCCTCAATTGTGCGATCGATTAATATTAGTCAATCCAGCTTCTTCGTTTCGACAGCAGCCTTGGGTGCAGTGGGGATCGTACCTGACTCAGTGGCTGCCGGCAAACCTTTATCCGCTGTCGGTAATCGGTTTATTGCCGATATTAGCATCATTAGGAAAGATTGGGCGCGACGATCGGCGCGCTTTGCTAGAAGCGATGCAAGCAGTACCGCAAAATACGTCTGTGTGGAGATTGGCGTTAGTGCGATCGTTTAATGTTGACGAAAATCAGTTGCGCGGCATCAAACAGCCGACGCTAGTAATTGCTAGCGGTGCAGATCGGCTGCTGCCTTCCCTAGTAGAAGCGAAGCTTTTAGTCAAGGTAATTCCCAAAGCTGAAATGGTGGTGCTGGCTAACAGCGGTCACGCTTGTTTGTTAGAAACAGATGTTAACCTTTACGGGATTATGCAAGCTCGCAATTTTTTGACCAAATCCGAAGAAAATCTGTCATTAGTCATTAGTCATTAGTCAATAGTCAATAGTCATTAGCTATGAGTTCTCACTTCTGAGTCAGTCGGGGCAAAATTAGAGATAGGGCGAGGGGTAAAGTTTATATTCAAATTTACCCGCCCTGACACTCATTAGTAAGTGCCGGAAGACCATCGACTAAGGACTAATAACTAATGACTAATGACTACTGACTAATTAAGATTTAGCCATTTTTGAGCGTTAAGCCGCTGGACGACGCCAAACACCATGAGGTCTAGTGTTACCTTGCGCTCATCTATCAAAAAAGGCTCTAAAGTGCTGGTTTGGGTCTTATTTTCCGCGCAGGAAAATGCTCTTTGACTTTGAATATTTTCTTGAGGAAAATACAGGTTAAATTGGCGCTCTCCTTCTTGGAATTTACCAATTACCTGCCAGCAATCCCCGGCGGAACTCATGCCAAAAACGGGGAATTTTTGCTTGGTAAAACTCACCTCTAAATCCTTAACGCCCTGCTTAGTCAAAGCAGTTTGCAAAGCGGGCAAATAATCTTGTTGAATAAATTCCGCAAAGGGCTTGTCTTCAACAGCAGGTGCTTTTTCCTTTTTAGCTTTAGCTGGGGGCTTGTCGCCTTCGGTCTTGGCTGCGGGCTTTTTAGCAGCCGCTGGAGGCTTGTCAGTGCTGGGGAAGTCGCTTGTCTCGGCAGTGTCGGAACTCGGGGCGTTCTCGATCGACGCACTGGGAGTTTCCGATTCGCCAGCGGTAGGATTTTTCGGTTCTTTGGGCTTTTTAGCAGCCGGCTGAGGCTGGTCAGTGCTGGGAAAGTCGGTTGTCTCGGCAGTGTCGGAACTCGGGGCGTTCTCGATCGACGCACTGGGAGTTTCCGATTCGCCAGCGGTAGGATTTTTCGGTTCTTCTGACATTAACGCTTCCTGTTAAAAGTGATTCGGTAAGGAGTTGGGAGTTGAGCAAGCGGGCGATCGACTTTCTTGAGGGCACACATTTTATCGCAAACCAACCTGAGAGAATGGCTAGTCAAAAAAATTTGAACTGAAAACACTCTCACAGGGCGATCGACCGCCAATATCACAACTCCTTTGGTTATTCTAAATCTCAGCGACAGCTCGTTCAATCAAACGGCGGGCTAGAGTTTGAACACCGGTGTGTTCGTAGTAGTTGGTAGTCATGTCGAGGAATGCGCCCACGTAGTCCACCTTGTCAGCAGAAATTTCCACAAAACTCTGCAAGTGGCCAAGTACGTTTTGGGGAGTCAAACCTCGGTCGCTCACAAAAGAGCTCATCCAGCCAGAAACCGAGTTAAAGCTTTCGCCGATAAAGCCGAGTTGGCCTGCGGGAGAGCCCCCTGGAATCATGCTGCCGATCGACTTAAAGGCCGAATTATCTTGCAAATCGCTGGGGGAGAGTCTCTGAATCCAAGACTGAGTTGCCATGATAAAGTCTGGGCCCAGGGGAATCAAACCATCGAAACAAACCAAAGCAGCCATCCGCATCAGGGATTCGCCGCCGTAGTCGCCCAAGGAAGCAGCAAAATCGCCAATGCTGTCGCCGGGAAGGCCGTTAATTTGGCAAAAAGCTAGCAACTCTGTGACTAACTTCAAAGAAAGGTCGATCGTTTGAGCTTTTTCCGGCTTGGGAGTGAGATTGCCCAGCAGGGACAAAAACGGCACATTTTGGGAGACTTTGTTAGCGAGGGCTGCGGTACCGAGGGCGCTAGAGGCACTGTCAATAGTTTGGTAGAGCCAGAGAGCACGCTGGTAGCCCTCAGATTTATCGTTGTAGAGGTAGATGGCGCGCTCGCCAATTTGCTGAATCAGTTCTTCGTCTGTTTCGCCAGTAACGGTGCGAATGGTATTTTCAAAGCCAACTAAATTGTTCCACTCACCGGGAACCACAAAGTCAAGCGCTCGCAGGGCTTTGACAGTCATGTTGTCTTGAGGCAGTTGATCGACTAATTCAAAGACTGTTTTGCTCACAAAAAACTCCTTTTGCTGGAACTGGAATCAAAGGTATTACTTTTGGCAGATGCCAAGAACTTCACAGTCTCATTCTGGCAGACTTAGTGGTGATAGCGCCAGACTTGAGTCGGGCGCGGAGTTTGACAAAAGACGTTGCTACTTGAGGCGCGCGAGGCCGCCCAGGTTAAATTTTGACAGCCAAGCTTCCCTATCGCTAGCGGTAAAAGAGGGATTGCGGGATTGAACTTTCACCTGATAGCGATTTGCCACTAAAACAGCAGTGATATTAGCACCCTGATTAACGGCGGGATAGCCGCTGATTTGCTTGGTACTTTGCTTAAATTTTGCACCTGCGCTGGGGTTGCCGGCGATGTCATTAATCGACAGCACCGCGACATTTTTACCGCCTTTGTTCAACTTAGCTTCCGCAAAACCGGATTTTTCTTGAGCGAAGACGCGATCGAATCCACCGCCAGAAGCCGGGAAGTATTTATTTAACTTACCGCCTGCCACTGCCTTCTTGGGCAGGTTTTGATTACTCGCACTTGATTTATCAGCAGTTGTCTGCTGTGCTTTACCAGGTTTTTGGGTGCTTTCCTGCTGGGCTTTGTCCCAGCGGGAGGGGGCTTGGGTTTGACCGCAGGCGGTCACTAACAGCAGTACCGAGATCAGGAATGGAGCTAAGATGCGGCGTGCGGGGGAAAATTGCATCGCTGTCTCCTCATTAGTAGGTTTCCATAACAATTGTGGCTCAGAATTTAGCAATTTGTGTGCTCTGAGCGGATGATTTGTCTTCTTTGCAAAAAAATCCTCTGCCTGCAGGCAGAGGATTTTTTTGCAATTACGAGTTCTGAAGGAAGAAAACTCAAAGATTGCTCTACAGATAAATTCTGGAGATGGGGGTAAAGAAACTAAGTTTTATGATCGCCAGCAATCTCAAAACAATTTTTGCTGATTTTCCCTAGATTTATCTAGAAATGTCAGAGCAATTGTTCCTCAATGGTCTTACTTCGGCTTTCCAACTTAGGTCTTACTTTAGGGGTAAGGCTCAGGCGTCGCTTTCAATGTAGATAAACAACAAACCCATTACCACAACCGGCATCACCCAGGTAATTAGGGGAATCAAAATCCAAGGCAAGAAAGAGGCAGCGTAGGAACCTGTCATATCAAATTCTCCAAACTAAAGTTAGTGTGTTCCAACAGGGATATTTGGGAGTCGAGTCTAATTGTTGACTAAGCCCCGGAAAATGGCATCAACGCCGTTAAAGTTTTCGAGTAAGAAGTAGGCAACAAAGACACCACCCATTCCACCAATGAAGAAACCACCGGTAAACTGGCTCCAGCCTTCAGCATTTCTGAGGGCATCAGGGGTCATGGGATTAGCGCTAGGGTAGCTGGTGTTGTCTTGTTTGAAAGAGACTAAACCATAAGCAGACATACCTAGTGTGCCAAGCAGAACTAAGACGAGGGCTGTATATAATCCTCCGAGATTAGCTGCTTCTGGATAATCCCGCAGGGGGCCGAAGACGATTTCGGGGCCGACGAGGAAATAACCGTGTGCCAAACCAATTTCTAGGCCTCGAATTAGGGGCGAGAGTCCTTTGCGGTAGACGGGCAAGTTCCCAATGAATGCTTTTGTGAAATCAGAAGCACTGATGGGAGTTGCTAGATGACCCGTGAAGGGGTCGCCGTTAAAGGGTTTAATAAGCTCTGCATCTCTGGGATCGGCCATATTCTGTTTGTCCTCGCAGTTTAAAAAGTTGAGGCGTTCAAGTCATATTTTACGCAGGGACGTGTTTCCTATTTACATAATTAACGGCGAGCTTTAGAAAAGTTCACTATTCTTTAGTTTTTGGAAGAATTTTTCTTTTGCCTCTTATACCAGAAAGCGAGTCGATCGGGCGACACTCCCAGGAAATAAGCGATGATTACTATTTGATTAATGGCGGTGGTTTTGATGACCCCAAGCTGCTGCCAGCGACGGGCGGATGTCAGGACTGGCTGGGGTACTATTTCAATGCGGCCTTGTTTTTTCAATCGGCGCACGAATTCAAAGTCTTCCATCAGTGGCAAGTCGGGAAAACCGCCAATTTTGTCAAAGGTAACTGCGTGGAGGAAAATAGCTTGGTCGCCGTAGGGCATTTGCAGAAAGTTCGATCGCCAGTTTACCCCTGTTTCTACCAACCGGAGGCTGAGACTGCGGGCGTCAATCTTGAGTTCAAAGGCCCCCGCTACCGTACAGGGATTAGCTAGTACCCGACGCGCGCTATCGTCGTACCCGCTAGGCAAAAGAGTGTCGGCGTGGAGAAACAGCAATATCTCTCCAGTAGCGGCGGCGGCACCTACATTCATTTGGGCTGCACGGCCTGGGGCGGTGGAGATAACTCGGACGCCCAAAGATTTTGCTATATCTGTAGTACCGTCACTGCTGCCGCCGTCAGCGACAATTATTTCGACATTTTGGGCCTCAAGCGCGGTGGAGATGACTGGGGCAATTGTAGATGCTTCGTTTAAGACTGGAATGATAATGGAAATTTTGAGATTGGGATTTTCTGGCGACATACAGAATTAAGCAGCCCGTGAGAGAGAGCGGGTTTTGTACAAAGCTGATTTTGCCCATTTTTGACACCGGGCTCGCCCCTACATTTGGCCTTAACGTGGGAGAGTTTGTTGACATCCTCACCGGGCTAAAGCCACGGTGATTCTAAACATCACTGTTTAGACTTCCTCTTTCTACGACCCGACTTATTTGAAGGAGTTTCCTCACTCAAACAGAGGTCGATGTCTCCAGAGACGTTTGAGGTTCCCGTGTGCCCCACGGTACGCAATCCTAGTTCTAATATATTGCGAGCGGCGTTCCAATCTCGCTCTAAGACAAATCCACAATGTGGACCAATATGTGTTCTTTGACTTAACGATTTCTTCGCGACTTTCCCGCAACTAGAACAATTTTGACTTGTATAGTGTGGTGGCACTGCAACAGTCGCCACCCCAAATACTTTGCCAAAATATTCAACCCAATTTCTAAAAGCTGTCCAAGCTGCATCGGATATAGACTTAGACAACTTTCTGTTTTTAACCATGTTACGCACCGACAAGTCTTCGTAGGCTACCAAGTCGTTGGACTGGATTACGCACCTTGCTAATTTCACGGCAAAGTCTTTACGTCGCCTACTTACCTTGAGGTGTTTTCTGCTTAAACGATTCCGAGCCTTAACTCTATTTTTAGAGCCTTTCTGAGTTTTAGAGAGTCTCCGATTAAGCTTTTTAAGTGATTTTTCAGACTTTCTCAGATGGCGTGGATTCTCTACGGTATTTCCGTCAGAGTCTGTAGAGAAATGCGTTAGCCCTACGTCTAAACCAATGGTTCGTCCAGTAGGTTCGCGCTTCTCATTTCGTTCAGCATCAATACAGAATTGCACGTAGTATCCATCAGCTCGGCGAACTACGCGCACCCGCTTGATTTGATTTAACTGATAGAAGTGTAGGTCACGAGTTCCCCATAATTTAAAACTTCCTGCTTTAAATCCATCGGTGAAGGTTATATTTCGCCTGTCTTCAGAAAGTTTCCATCCACAAGTTTTGTATTCAACAGAACCATGTGTTTCATGCTTTTTAAATCGCGGGAAACCTTTTTTACCGGGTCTTGCTTTCTTGCAGTTGTCGAAAAACCGCGCCATCGCTGACCAAGCTCTTTCCGCAGAAGCTTGCCTTGCCATTGAGTTGAGCTTGGCTGCCCAAGGAAACTCCTTCGCTAAGACTACGCAATAAGTGCTTAAGTCGTAGCGACCTACATCTTTTGTGTCCATCCAGTACCTGATGCAGCTATTCCGAATAAAACGAGCAGTACGAATGGCTTCGTCTAGCCGTTCGTACTGCTCGTTTTTTCCTTCTAGCTTGGCTTCAAATACTAACATTTACGTCGCTGTGATGGATATAAAGACTAATTCACAGTTTTGGCTAAATTAAAGCCGTCCTATAAGGACGGGGCTTTAGACCCAGTTTTGCGGTAAAAAACCCAGCTATTAGTTGCTCATTTTTTACGCCGGGCCCGCGCCTACATTGGGCTTTCCTGTGGCATGGCGGGTTTTGTACAAAGCTGATCTGTTAGTTGCTAATTTAATTGCTAATTTTTGGCTTGTTCTCGCGCCTGGGACTATTGTCCCAAGCGCTGTCTAACTGCTACTGAAATTCAGCATTTGGTTAGACAAATACAATTACTATATTATGACGTTCCGGTTTTACAAGCAAGCATTTTTATTAAAAAGCATATGATTCTTTCTAATAGTTGAGAAGCCTTAAATAGAGTTTAGTTATTCAACATATTAATATCTAAACCAAGGAGGTCTTCTGGTCTATCAATATCTGTAAGAGTG
Organism: Microcoleus sp. D3_18_C4; assembly: GCF_036702355.1. Lineage (NCBI taxonomy): Bacteria > Bacillati > Cyanobacteriota > Cyanophyceae > Oscillatoriales > Microcoleaceae > Microcoleus > Microcoleus sp. D3_18_C4. The sequence continues at coordinate 52,527 of NZ_JAUBTF010000043.1, read as the reverse complement.
GGAAGATAAGCAATATTGAGCTCGAGCTTTTGGGCTATCGCCCGCGTACAAGCAAATACTTCACTGGTTCCCCACGGAATGCCACCGAACAATTCCGGTATCGATCGCCGCAACCCGATCAGATAATAACCTCCGTCTATTGCGGGGCCCAAAACTACATCGTGCTGGCTCAGTTCCTCAAAAGCTTGTGCCATGATTTCGGCTTTCAAATCAGGACAATCAGTGCCGATAATTGCTGTTTTCTCAACTCCTGAATTAAAAGACTTTTGAAACGCTGCTGTCATTCTTGCGCCCAAATCACCGTCTATTTGATTTTGACAAGAAATATCATTTCCCAACCACTCTTGCATCAGTTGTTGGCTGCCGCCGGCTCGGTGAATTTCTACGGATAATCGGCGGGATGTTTGGAGAGAGAGCGCGCAGGCGATCGTTCGTTGGGCCATCAAGCGGTGAAGGTTGGCAGCGCCTGTTTTTCCCAGCACCGGAATTAGTCGAGTTTTGGTTGTTCCCGGTTCGGGATAGCGGGTGAAAACAATCAGTTTTTCTGGTATCATTTATTGTTGATGAGTTTTAAAGGAATGAACCGTAGAGTAAGAGAAAGAGTTAACCACTGCTTCACGAAGTGCCGAGTGGGTGGGTTAGGCAATGACTTAATTTAATCGCCGTGCCCAACCCAGCATACAATGTATTTACTGAAAAATAGCCACCAGTTAGCTCATTTCTAGCATTCGTTGGATGGGCTGCAAAGCTGCTAGTTGAATATCTAGGGGCATGGTAATTTCAGGCGTTTGATTTTTCATAGCTAGATACAATTTTTCCAAGGTATTTAATCTCATGTGCGGGCATTCGTTGCAAGCACAACTATTATTGTTGGGAGGAGCGGGAATAAAGCGTTTGTGCGGAGCTTGCTTTTGCATTTGGTGAATGATTCCCGGTTCAGTCGCGACAATAAAAGCTTGGCTGTAACTAGCTTGAGAATATTTGAGCAAAGCAGTGGTGGAGCCTATGTAATTAGCGTGGCGCAGCACGGGAGGTTCGCATTCTGGGTGAGCAATTATTTCGGCTTCGGGATTTTCGATTTTGAGTTGAACTATCTTTTTTTCTGAGAAGTTTTCGTGGACAATGCAAGCTCCTTGCCAAATCTCCATGTTTCTGCCTGTTTGTTCCATGACGTAGCGGCCGAGATTGCGATCTGGTCCAAAAATTATCGGCTGATTTTCAGGAATTTGGTTGACAATTTTAACGGCGTTAGAACTGGTGCAAATTATATCGCTCATTGCCTTAATTGCGGCGGTACAATTAATGTAAGAAATTACCAAATGTCCTGGTCGATCGGCTTTGAAAGCTGCAAAGGCTTCGGGAGGGCAACTGTCGGCCAGGGAACACCCCGCATTTAAGTCTGGCAACAATACTAATTTGTCGGGATTGAGAATTTTTGCGGTTTCTGCCATGAAATGAACTCCGGCAAAAACTATGACATCGGCGCTGGTGTTGGCGGCTTTGCGGGCAAGTTCTAGGGAGTCGCCAATGAAGTCTGCGATGTCTTGAATATCGGAGTCTTGGTAATAGTGGGCGAGAATGACGGCGTTTAACTCTTGTTTGAGGGCGTTAATGGCTGCAAACAAGTCGTCGGGCAGTCGGGTTTGAGTAAAGTTCGGAGCAGGTGCGGTGGTAAACACAGTTAGAATATTCCGGGGAAGGTGGCGAAGACAGCTAAAGTGTATTTTGAATTATAGTTGAATTCACCAAAAAGTGCTGGCTGTTGAGTGGAGCCAATCTAAAATCTCAAATCTCAAATCCAAAATATGCTGCGGGAGAGTGCAAAAATTGGTCGCTGTTTCTTATGCTGAGTAAGAAGGGGCTAGGGATCGATCGCACATGACAAATCACATGAATAAAGCTAAATCTATAAAAATTGCGGTGGTGGGGGATGTTCACGATCGCTGGGAACCTGAAGACGGCGAGGCCCTGAAGCATCTGGGCGTTGATTTGGTGCTGTTTGTGGGGGATTTTGGTAATGAGTCGGTGGAGGTGGTGCGGGCGATCGCCCAATTGGACATTCCGAAAGCAGCGGTGTTTGGGAACCACGACGCTTGGTACACGGCCACGGAGTGGGGCCGCAGTCAATGCCCTTACGATCGCACTCAAGAAAATTGGGTAAAACAACAGTTAGATTTAATGGGAGAAGCTCACGTCGGTTACGGGAAACGGGATTTTCCCGAATTGGGCGTAACTGTGGTGGGAAGCCGCCCGTTTACTTGGGGGGGATCGGAGTGGAAGTACGGGGATTTTTACTCGGAGTGGTTTGGGGTAGAAAGTTTTGAAGAGTCAGCACGGCGCATTGCAGAAGCTGCGGCGGAGGCGGACTGCGAAAATGTGATTTTTTTGGGTCACACGGGCCCGACTGGGTTGGGAGAGGCTCCTGAAGACCCCTGCGGGCGGGATTGGAAGCCCTTGGGAGGGGATTGGGGCGACCCGGATTTTGCGGAGGCGATCGATCGAACTCGTACCACAGGAAAGCACATACCGCTGGTAACTTTTGGTCATATGCACCACAAACTGCGGCACACGAAGCAGGAGTTGCGGAAGTCGCTGGAGGTGAGTGCGGAGGGTACAGTTTATTTGAATGCGGCCAGCGTACCGCGAATTGTCGAGAGAGAGTGCTCGAAATTGCGTAATTTCTCGATCGTCCTGCTGGAAAATGGAGCAGTGTCGGAAGTCTCTCTGGTATGGGTAGGCGAAGATTTCGCGGTAGAAAGAGAACAAATTCTTTATCGGCGCACAGAATCTGCCGCTATTTGTAGTTAGAGACAATTGCTGGTATGATAAAATTTATGCACCGGGAGAGGTGGCAGAGTGGTCGAATGCGCTCGGCTTGAAACCGAGTGTGGCAGTGATGTCACCGTGGGTTCAAATCCCACCCTCTCCGTTTTTGAGAAAATGCCTTATTTGTGGGCGATCGCAACTTGGTTAGACACACCCGATTTCAATTGACAGCCGTAAAGGCCGAGAGTCGATCGCTCAAACTCCCCTCCACTCAAATAACTCCAATTGCTGGAACTCTCTTAGGGTTCCCAGGCTCACCCACCAACGCGGATGATTTTCCCTGTCTTCCAACAGGCTCCTCGGGCGTACTTTTATCCTGTTTCCGAGGGACTCTCGGTACAGCATCCAAATAGATTCCCAGTCCATCCAGACCGCGCTGCAAAATAACTTTTGCAGCATCCACATCGGCATCCTCATGATGACCGCATTCTTCACAGATAAATTTTTCCTGATCTCGATTTGTGGGACTGACATACCCGCACTCGCTGCATTCCTGAGAGCTAAAGTGAGGCACCGCTTCATAAACCAGAACGCCCGCCCTTTCGGACAAAATCTTGACTTTCTGTTTTAAGGAACCCCAAGCAGCATCAGCAATGGCTTTGTTCAGTCCCGATTTAGCAGATTGACCGTTAGGCAGATACTTTCCGTTTTCATCCTGCTTTGGTTTGCAGCGTGCCATCATGCCTTGAATATTAAGATTCTCAAACACAATCAGGTCAAACTGCTTGACCAAGCTATTAGCTATCTTCCATTGGTAATCCTCTCGTCGATTAGCAACTTTTTGTTCCAGTCTTGCTAAGCGCTGGCAGGCTTTTCTTCTGCGGCGGGAACCTAAAACCTTGCGGCTGACAGCACGGTTTAGTCGCGATCGCTTCCGCTCCATCTGTTGATAAAATCTGGGATTGGCAATGGTGTGTCCCGTACTCAGAGACATTAGCTTCTTGATACCCAGATCTACTCCTACTGCTGTTTTAACTTTATTCGCTGCGGGAACATCTGGAACTGACTCATCTTGCAACCGAACAGAAATATAAAAGCCATCTGCTTTTTTCCGCACAGTCACGGAACGAATGCTGAAACCGTGGGGAAACAGTCGGGACTGAAAAAACGACATCCACCCAATACCGGGAAGTCGGACTTTATTGCCTTTAAAGGCGACATCTCCAGGCGGGTAAGTGAAAGAGCGAAATTTACCATGCCGCGTTGTTTTCGGATATTTGCCCAATCCTCGGAAAAAGCGCCCAAAAGCAGCATCAACCTGTTTCAGCATTTGTTGCAAAACATGGTGATAGATTTCTCTATACCAAGGACGCTCTTGCTTAAGGTCAACCAGATTGGCATCTTGTTGAGCCAGCGGAGTCCTTTTCTTGCCTTTTGCTGTCCAAGGATTGCCGTACAAAGCACCTTTGCTTAACGAGCAAGCCAAGGGGCAACACTCGGCTTGAGTTTCGAGCAAGCAGTAGTTCCCCATAACAGGGAATCTTGCTTGCTCGTAGGCTTCTGTCCGCTCTCGGACTCTGAAGTTGTATTGCAAACGAAGCAAATGAATCCACCGCTCGATGGTTTGAGCTTGTTTGAGCGATGGATTCAGCTTGTAAACGTAAGCAAGCAGCATTGTGTATTAAGTTAACCAGGCTACTGATTGAGCAGATGAGCAACTTGCTGCCCTGTGGAGTGGGAGATGCTAGCGCATGAGTTCACCCCATTAGGATTGAGCGTGTTGATCCGCTTGGCACTGAGAACTTTGGCAAAATCTGTAGCAGCCAGTTCCTCCATTGTCATGCCATCTTTGCAATTTTGTCCTTTTTTCAATCCTCTTGCTGTTCGGAAATCTTCGGTACGGCCAATGATCGGCTGATACACCCTCGCCTTGCACTGAGCAAAGTGCAGTGGAACCTGAACCCCATGTTCATACAAAGCTGCCTCGTAGAAGTCTTCTTTGGGAATAGAGTCAAGACGGGCTCCAATATATTCACGGCTTTTGCCTTGCTTTTCCCAATTTTTAACTGCCCTTTGCCGACTACGGCGAACGCCGAGTTCTGGATCTACTTCTTCTTCAATCCTTTCTTTGACAGCATTTCGCGCCCAATCACGAAACTCTGTAGACAAGGATTCGGCATATTCGATGGCTATCTTGTCTATGGCATAAGTTCCACCGCCTATACCTCCCCGAGTTGATATCAGACCAACATCTTTAGCTAATTTTCTGACTTGGCTTGCCCAAGCTCTGTATTTTTTACATGCAGAGTTAGCGACTGGTTGTTCTACAAAAGTTCTCTCGACAACGGGTTTTAACTCAAGCTTAGCTTCAAGCACTAATTCCAACAGCCGTTCACAGATACGCTTCTGTATCAACCACTTATCTAGCTCTTGGGATTTAACAGACCCGGCAGCTTTCCACATATCGGTCAGGCAGATTAGCCCACCGTTTTGCTGACAATGAATCACTAAACCTTTGTAATTCATGCTCTTATTTCGTAATTTGCCCATAAGGAAAAACTCTCCACTAAAATCCAAAACAGTGTTGACATATTTGTGACCGTGTGGTAGTAGCTAAGGGTTGACAAATGTGCTATGATAAAAGCAAAAGAAAGTCCAGACCGCAAGAAATTAAATTCTTGCAGCTTAGGTGTATAGCCCAAAGCCACTACCGAGCAAGGTTGTTATCTGTGGGGATGGTGGGACTCGAACCCACAAAACCCTGGCAGGTTATCCGGTTAGGAGCCGGATGCGTTTTCCTGTTCCGCCACATCCCCAAGTAAAATGCAGCGGCGATACTTTGAATTAGGAACTCAAAGCATCGTCGCTGTTTGTTAACGGAGAAAATATCATTTGCGGTGTCATCATCGTGTTGCTCGCATTATTTGACTCTGATTATTCGTTGCACAAATTTGAAGCATAAAGATTTCGACCAAGCTTTTTCCACCTTTTATGTGTCTCGGCGCCCCGACGCAATTCTACGCTCAAGGAGTTTTTGGCTCGCCAAAATTCCTCTTCAGATTCCGCGTCAAATATAGCTTCGACAATCCGATCGGCTAGCATTGGCTCTTGATGAGCATTCAAAACCTTTTCTATGGATTCTGCAAAGGTCAGCCCCAGGTACTGAGGACGCTTTATCTCCACAGGGTTACGCTGATGTCTGTTTTGAGAGATTGCTTTTTCAAGACCTGCATCTTCAAAAGCAAAACTAACATTGGCTAGGCCTCCTTTTAGATGTTCCTCTGCACCAAGAGAACTTGTCGAAGCTACTTGACTCTCATTCAAAGTCAGTGTTTCTGTTTCGGAAACCACATCTGTAGGTTTTGATGCCACTTCATCAGGAGCTACCTGCGCCAGCGTACTCTCGTAATAAAGAATACTTTCTTTTAGTTGTACAGCTTTCGCTTGTACTTCAGCAAGTTCTGACTTCTGCTGGTCAATTTGCTCTGTGAGCCATTTGACGAGCTGTTCGCGGGCAAGATCCTGTGCCATAGCTCCTAAAATTTTCTGTGCTTCTCAGACGAGAACACAACAAAACAAATTTAGTAACAAAAACAAGAAAAGAATGTAAATATTTCTCAATCTTTAAATAACATAAGATACCGCTGCTAGCCCCCAACAAAAAAACACCCCCGCAGGGGTGCTGTTGCTTACCAGGTAATTTTTCTAGCTAACTGACTTAACTAAAGCCTTCCTCATCCGCTGGGTCGCCGTAGGGGTCTTCGCTCGCCGGGATCACATTGCCGAACATTCCAGCATCCGCTACGTAGTCTGCGGGGTCGCCGTAGGGGTCTTCGCTCGCCGGAGTCAGGTTGCCGAACTGTCCGTAGTCAGTACCGGCGTAGTCTGCGGGGTCGCCGTAGGGGTCTTCGCTGGCGGGAGTCACGTTGCCGTACTCTCCGTACTCAGCCGGATCGCCGTAGGGGTCTTCGCTGGCGGGAGTCACGTTGCCATACTCTCCGTACTCAGCCGGGTCGCCGTAGGGGTCTTGGCTGGCTGGAGTCACGTTGCCGTACTGTCCGGCATTGGAGGCATCTTGGTAATTGCCATCAGGATCGAATTGCTCGCTGTCTGGCCCAACGATCGCATCTTTTAACTTCCGCAAAAATCCGTCTACCATGATAGAGTTCCTCTTTTTTATGTGTTGAAAAACGACTGTTTTAGATTGGGAATCCCAGATTTAATTGAACGTCACGGAACCTGCAATCTAAAATCTCAAATGCTTACACTACTGTGCCGGAACAGGACTTGTAGCTTCCGGCAAGCTAGTAAGGTCTCGACCGGTATTTTGGTTGTTGTACCCCTGGAATTCGCGGTAACGCGATGCCTCGGACTCCGGAACTTTAATTCCTTCAGGCGGGGGCGTTACCCAGACCGCGCGATTCTGGGCATCGCGGTAGTACACCCGACCGTTTTTGGAAAGGTAATGTTTTCCCTGCGGCCCCTTTTCTTGTTTATTTTTGTGCTGATTGTAGATGTAGTAAAGGGCGGCTGCTCCTGCTAAAGTAATCCCTACTTTTTGAGCAGTGTTCAGTCCTTTTTTTGCTTGTGGGGGAGGAGCGGAGCCGCGATTAGTTTGCACTCCTCCAGCGCGAGTGTTGTCAACAGGAGGCCGAGGAGCGGAACTTTCCTGGCTAGAACCGCAAGCACTCACAAAGGGAAAGGTCAGCAGCGTTGTCAGCAACAGAGCCATGAAGCGCGATCTTTTGGGTTCGGATTTGATTGTGTTCATTGCCGCTCCGAATTGTCGGGATTATAGGTGGGGTGTGTTCGGGTGAGGTTGAGGAGCCTGACCTGCTGCCAACAATTTTTAGAGTAAATTAATTTCTCAAAGCAATTTTGACAAAAAAAGTAGTTGCTGAGAACTTAACAGGGCAGGTACAGTATTGCGTTTCTAAATTAATTATCCTCAAGTCTCTCGAAATTTTCCTCTTTCCAGGGATATAAATAAAGTTTCTTTTATTTCAGTCTGCAGGTATATGCCAATGCGCGCCTTTGCGTAGCAATAAATTGCCGTTGTGGACTGCTCAAAGCGAAGTGAAGCAGACGGACGGGATGAGTCCGAAACTCAAAGCAGCACTGGCGAGGGAAAGGAGGCGGGATTTATAAGTCCGGCGGTGTTTAATTGGGCCGGACTGCTTGACTCAGATGCCGACAATTTTGTTGGGGAAATTCTGGAGAGGTCGATCGCACTCTTGGAGAAATCTATTAACCGCGACAGAAAGCCCCCCAAGCTTTTCGGATATTTATGAAATTAAAGAATTTAGTTACTGCTGGATTGTCCATCGCAGTTGTATTTACTGCGGTAAAATATCTAACATTTTCCAATCAACAAAACCAAGTCAAGGAATTACTGCAAACAAAACAGTGTCCCGAATGCAATTTCAGCAATGCCAACCTGAAGGGACTTGACTTACGAGGATTTAACTTGCAGGGTGCGAACCTCGAAGGTGCTAATTTGTCGGGAGCCCAATTAGCCAATGCTAACTTAAAAAATGCTAACTTGAATAGAGCCAACCTCACCGGAGCAGATTTGGGCTGTAGCGGCATTACTTTCAACCTTGATGCGAACGATCGAGGAGCAAACATGGATTTTAATGTCACCGCTGTTCCCGAAAAAAACAACCCAGAAAATGCAGTAGTTGGTTTCAACATGAAAACGAGCGATCGGGGAGCGACAATGCGTTTAAATCTGCCGGGATGCGCTGAATTTGAGAATGCTAGCTTGCAGTCAGCTCAAATGCCAGATGGCACAATTCATCCTTAATTGCAGCAAATATAGCAATCTGCTCTCTCATCATTTCTCAACTTCTTTTCCTTTTTTCTGCTCTCTCTTTTCTCTTTCTCTGTGTCCTCTGTGGCCTCTGTGGTTCCTTAAAAAAACCGCCGTCTGAATAACAGACAGCGGTTTTTTTAAGCAACTAACAGCCACCTAAAATTAGTGAGCAGAACCGTTACCGTGATACTTGTCAGTATCGTAGAATCCGTTTTTTGTACCAAAGAACAGACAGCAAACGGTGAAAACTGCTGTCAAGACTGCTAAAACTAACTTAACGTCCATAATTTACCTGCTGTTGTTGAGTGAGTGCAAATACTCAGATTGTAGAATCTTTTTGGCTGGCGCGGCCATCTACCAGCGTAGCGCCAGATTTGCTCGGCTGTACTCTGGTGCGGCAGTTTCCTGACGGCGAGACAATTCGGGGAATGATTGTCGAAACCGAAGCTTACGGCCCGGGAGATCCCGCTTGTCACGCTTACCGACAGCGCACTCCTCGCAGTGAGGTGATGTTCGGGCCTCCGGGTATGAGCTACGTTTACTTAATCTACGGGATGTATCACTGTTTTAATGTGGTGACGGATGCAGAGGGAGTTGCTAGTGGTGTGCTGATTCGAGCTTTGCAGCTAGATGCGCTTCCCCAAGAATTCGCTGGAATTCCCCAGAAGAAGCGATCGCGCCTCGCCGCCGGGCCTGGGAAACTGTGTAAGGTGCTGCAGATCGATCGAACTTTAAGCGGTTTTCCCTTGGGTGCAGGCCAACCGCTGCGATTGGAACACCGGAGCGATAACTTTCAGCAAGCTGTGGAGGAGGGTACAATAAATTTTGTGCAAACTACGCGGATCGGGATTTCTCAAGGAATGGATTTGCCTTGGCGGTGGTATGTAGGGAACTCTACCGCTGTGTCACAACTCTAGTAATCTCAAAGGTATCAGTGTAAATTTTGTCGCTTATCTCAGTGAAATTATGGCTTACTCTTCTGAAAATCCGATCGTACAACTCAAAAAATGCCTAACCCTGGTTCAGGATGTTAGCACTCACAACGAAGCCAACCGGGCCTTCGAGCAATTGTGCGGGATTATCGATGCTGAAAACCCAATGGCCGCGCAACTTTTGGAGATGCTTTGGGAAGAAGCAATTATGGCGAGGCGATCGGCTTTATTTTGGCAGCAAATGAGCGATGTTGAGAAAGATATGGCTAATAGAATGATGGAAAATATGACGCAAATGCGGCAAAACTATTTGCGGTTGATGCAGGAAATGTAGACAGTAATTGATAAGTTCGTGTTTGTAGTGAGGACTCTAGTCCTCTCTTTATCAATAAACTTTTCTAGATGTAGGGTGCGTCAACGCTGATATTTGAGGAAGCTCAAACAGTTGGTTTCCGGGGCACCCTACAATAAATTCTGCTACTTCATTAAAGCAGCGCCGCGGTTGTAAAGTTCGCGCGCGTAATCAGTCCAAGTTCCCTGTCCCCAATAGCGGAAACAGCTTGTTTGCACCAACAAATTGTAAAGCAAAGCTTGTTGGTATTCAAACTGCTTAGTAACGGCGGCATCTTGCTGCACCAGCGGGTCGTATTTTTTGTGGAATGCAGCGCTGAGTAGATTCATCGGTTCCAAGACATTTTCGTAGCCTTTCACCCAACTCAAATCGTTAGTCCAAGAAGCACCATCCATGTGAAAATTGTGGTCTGTTTGCTTGAGTTGGGCGATCGCACTTTCCACCTTTTCCGGTGTAGCACTATCAGGATCGACTAACTGCCAGATTTTGTGCTGGTTAATCCCCTGACAAACAGGATAATCATCAGGATTAACGCCCGCCGCTTCAATTATCTCCAAATATTCAGTGCCGTTTAAACCAACAACACCGGATTTTCCCCCGCCTTGTTCGCGGTTTTCGTGCCAAGCTTTGACAAAAGCGCTGGGGAATTCATTCATCATCACGCCACCATTTTCGCCGTCGGCAATCTGAGTAACTAAAGAAGGAACTGTGACATTGCCAATTTGCTGTTTATTGCGTCCTTTCGCTTCGTAATAAGGCTGCATTTGACCCACCAATTTTGTATCCGAACCTTGGGTTTTAATCAAAGCAGTGATACTGATGGTTTCGCCGTGAGAATTGCGGGCCACCAAACGGTTGGGAATATATTTTTGGTCTTGCGACAATCCCGAACCGTCGGGATTTTCTACAGAATGTTCTTGCACCATCAACCAGCGATAGCCGCATTCTTTCAAAGCTTTGATGTATTCGTAAAGGGTGTCGGGGTGATTGGGAAAGTGCATTTCCGGGGGTGAAAAACCTTTAACCCGCTTGAGGGCATCTATGCCAAAAATGGCTGCAAAATGATGTTGCCATGCTTGAATTTGGAGTTTGATGTCGGGAATTGGAGTTGAAGGAATGACGGCGTGACTCCACATTGTCCCCAGCCATTCTACGTGGGGTTGATATTGAGGATCGCAGGTAATCCGCTTGAGATTATCAAAGATATCGTCGCGTCCCATTTGGCGCAATCCCCACAATAAATTGCCCGAATAGTCGAGCATAATTCGCGGGTTGCAGCCTTCAGCAATCAGTTGGGGAATGAATTCTCCCATGCGGGAATAGCACCAAGCAAACACTCCGGCGTTGTGGTTGTCTCCTTGGTTGGGATGTTCAAACATATTCTGGAGATTGCTGATTAGTTCGCCGTTTGCACCGGCAGGAATTGTCGGTTGGTGCATATGCAGGGCGCAGGCGAATCCGGCTTGAATGTTTTCCAGGCGCAGATTTGTGGTAGGTAGAAAGATTGGTTCGTTGCTATTGGCTGCGGCACTGATTTCTGCTTCGGAGCCGCAAATGTTGGGCAATCCTGAGTTGATTTCTTGTAAAATCGGTAAATTGGGAGATTGTGCGATCGCAGGCATAAATTTTTCTCAACACTTGTGGAGGGGCGCTGTCTGCTATTGCTAATATAGCTAGATAATTTAACAGTAGCAGAGGATGTCTGCCAAAGAGAAATTTCACCGGATAAGTCCGGGATCGCGACAGCCCCAAATCACGGGTCAAATGTTTAACACATTTCACGTAAATAGGCGAGGTAAATTATGAAATACGAAATAAAAGTTTTGGAACCAACCGCTTTGTGGTACATCCAAAATAACATCAATCCTGAAACCAATAAGTTTTACCATCCCACTAAGAATATTCCCCTCGTTCAGCAAGCGGAAATTAACTTAAACAATTCGGGAGTGATAATTCAAAAAGGTGCGCTGCATTGGTGTATGGGAAAATTGACTTCCGGTGTTTATAAAACGGATAACCGTTTAAAAGATATGTGGGTATCTTTGACAACGGAAATGGATTACAACGCTCCCGTATATCAAGGAACTGGTACGGTGAAACTGGAACCGAGACAAAAAGGCTATTTCCTGCATTATACGCCGATCGAGCTTTCGGATGCAGAGCAGTGGGAGTTTGATGACGGTATATTTCAGTTTTGTTCGGACAATGTAGTTATCGGTGCTAAAAAACTGAAATTCCGACAAGTGGCTGCTTCTAATGACGGTAGGTGGAGAATTGCTGTTACAGCTTTGCGCGAGCAAAAAGCTACTGTTGTAGCAGCTACAAATTCACCTGCTAAGATTGTCGAACTCAAACAAGGTGAAACTTTGATAGCTGATTGCGATTTGGTTAAAGGATATACCAAGGGGATTGAAGAAGATTATCGAAAATTAGGTCATTTTGGGAAAGGCGGTGGAGAGGGTTATGTTTGGTTTTATCAAGGGAAAGGTAAATTATTAGTATGTGAAAATGATGCTATGGGTTTGGGTTGAGTTGTTGCATTTTTTTCGATCGGTATGAGAATGATGAGTGGGATTTATGTAAGATAAAGAGGAAGAAAGATCGCACACAAATTTGCAGGCATGAAAGTGTCTGAGATTCTCAAAGGTAAAAAAGGTAGTATAAAACAAGCACAGCTTCCGGCAAATTCGCCAAGTTGGGAAGAATTTAGCGAAATGATATGGGAGCAAATAGAAAGAGGTGGTGAATAAAATATCCCAGGCTTTAAGATGGTTCGCAAATTGTTGAGCGATCGGAGATTTGATAGATGAAAAATAATGGATTTGACTAAGTAATATTATTTTTGAAAAAATTGCAAAAACAGGCTATCGATTACAGTTTAGCGCATCATCGCGATGAAGCTCTGATGGTAATTGTAGCTGTACCTGGGGAACGGTGGGAAATTGAATTTTTGAGTGATGGTTCAGTGGAGGTAGAGAAGTTTGTCAGTAATGGAGAGATTGCTGGAGAAGAAGCTTTGAGTGAGTTATTCGATCGATATTCGGAACTAGACGAGACAAATGGCGATTTGGCTCAAAAGATTGAGTTGACAAATGCGATAAAATGAGTTAAATTTTGCGGAATTTGCGATCGAGTTGCAGCACTTTCGACTTGCTCAACCGATGATTTTTCCTTTGAAGGAGAGCTTGCAGCTTCGCCTCGATGATATCCTTCCCCGTTGGGCTATTGCCAGTTATCGCCCAAATCCGTCTCAACATCCGCTACCAGCGCCTATTTTCCCTGTATTCCCAATGGCCGACTTGCTTATCTGCCTAGAAATCATCATAAAATATGGGTGGAAACCCCGTCCTTCTAGGACGGCTTTGCATTTTTGCCACAATTTAAGCAGAAAGCTGAGAGGTTTCGCTGTAGAATAGAATATGCAGCGAGACCAATAGGATGTACCTGACTCAAAAGAACCAAATCCGCAATCTAAACAAGTCTGAGTTTTTGGCACTGCGAGAGTTGTGTCGTCTTAGCAAAAATCTCTACAATGTAGGGCTTTACACTGTTCGACAATACTACTTTCAGGAGCGCAAACACTTGCGTTACGAATCTGCCTACCATCTGTGCAAAGAGAACGAGAACTATCGTTTGCTAAACACGGATATTGCTCAACAGACTTTGAAAGTAGTAGACAGAACGTTTCACAGTTTCTATGCCTTGACTAGCGCTGTTAAATCTGGCAGCTATCAACCGAAGGTGAGATTGCCTCACTACTTACCCAAAGATGGCTACTTTGTATTGATAATTCCTCGGATAGTGGTTAAGGATGGACGGTTTAATGTACCGATGTCGAATGCTTTCAAGAAGCTGTTTGGAGCGGTATCTATTCCATTCCCTGAGAGACTCAATCCTGAAGCTATCAAAGAAGTTCGGATACATTCTAAGTACAATGCTCGATTCTTTGAAGTCGAGTTTGTTTCCCAGGTTGAACCAGAACCTGTTGAAACAGTCGTTGATAGCGCTATTTCGATTGATTTTGGATTGGACAATTTGGCTACTTGCGTTGACACCAATGGGGCATCCTTTATTGTGGATGGTCGTAAACTTAAATCTATTAACCAGTGGTTCAATAAAGAAAATGCCAGATTGCAATCTATCAAAGATAGACAAAAGATTGAGCGGATCACTGAGCGTCAAGCTAGATTGCTTGTCAATCGAAACAATCAAGTTAGGGACTATCTCAACAAAACGGCAAGGCTGATTATTGACCATTGCATTGCCCAGAAAATTGAGCGCGTGATTGTCGGGTTCAATTTGGGCCAGAAGCAGGAAATCAATATTGGCAGTCGCAACAATCAGAACTTTGTCCAAATTCCTTTTCACACTTTGAGAGGTAAGCTGAAATCGCTTTGTGAGCGTTACGGCTTGCTCTACCTTGAACAGGAAGAATCGTATACAAGCAAGGCTAGCGCTTTGGATGGTGACGATTTGCCCGTCTACAATGCCGGCAAACCAGCAACTGACCAATTTTCTGGCAAGCGTGTTAAGCGCGGATTGTATCAGACTTGGGAAGGACATTTGATTAACGCTGATTGTAATGGTGCTGCAAATATTGGCAGAAAAAGTAAGCAGAATGGTTTTACCGGACTGTCTAGAGGCTGTTTGGCACAGCCATTACGAATCAAGATCCACGCTTGATTGCGGTTCTTAAGAATCCCCTCGGCTTCAGGCAGGGGAGTGTCAAATACTTTGTCAAGTTAAGAAAATATTTTTTTGATTCATCCAGGAGCGAGAAAAAAAAATGTACATTGTACAAATTGCCTCGGAGTGCGCCCCCGTCATCAAAGCAGGGGGTTTGGGAGACGTAGTTTACGGTTTGAGTCGGGAGTTGCAGAATTCCGGCCACAGCGTCGAGATTATTCTACCCAAGTACGACTGCATGAGGTACGACCACATTTGGGGACTTCACGAGGCCTACCGGGATCTTGCTGTGCCCTGGTATGGTGGCGAAATCCTCTGTGATGTCTTGTGTGGCTGGGTGCATGGGCAGTTGTGTTTTTTCATCGAACCTCGCTCTCAAGATAACTTTTTTAATCGCGGCTGTTATTACGGCTGCAATGACGACAATATGCGGTTTGCATTTTTCAGCAAAGCCGCTTTGGAATTTTTGCTCAGAAGCAACAAGCGTCCCGATGTGATTCACTGTCACGATTGGCAAACTGGTTTGGTTCCAGTCTTGCTGTTTGAAATATACAAATACAATTGGATGGAATATCAGCGAGTCTGCTATACCATTCACAATTTCAAACATCAAGGCATGGGAGGTAGCGATATTTTGCAAGCAACGGGTTTGCACAGACCGGATTATTATTTTGATTACGATCGCCTCCGAGATAACTTTAACCCTTTTGCCCTCAACTTTATGAAAGGCGGCATTGTTTACTCGAACTTTGTCACCACAGTTTCGCCGCACCACGCTTGGGAAGCTCACCTGGGCGAGTTTGGCTACGGTTTGGGCCACACATTGCATTTATATCAAGATAAGTTTCGCGGGGTGCTCAACGGCATCGATTATGATGTGTGGAATCCCGATAGCGATCGCTATATTCCGCAGCACTACAATCAGGATGATTTGGCAGGAAAAGCCAAAACTAAAAAAGCTTTGCGCGATCGGCTGTTCCTGCGCGATGCTGACAAACCTATTATTACCTTTATCGGTCGTTTGGACGACCAAAAAGGCGTTCATCTCGTTCACCATGCAATTTATTACTCTCTGACTAAGGGAGCGCAATTCGTACTTTTGGGTTCCGCGACGGAAGCGGGAATTAACTCTCATTTCCAGCACGAAAAATACTTTTTAAATGACAATCCAGACTGCCATTTAGAACTAGGTTTTAATGAGGAACTGTCGCACTTAATTTATGCGGGTGGGGATATGATTGTGGTTCCCAGTAATTACGAACCCTGCGGGCTGACTCAGATGATTGGGTTGAGGTACGGTACTGTTCCTGTGGTGCGGGGAGTTGGCGGTTTGGTGAATACTGTGTTCGATCGAGATTACGACACCCGCCACCTGCCGGAAGAACGCAACGGTTACGTGTTTTATCAAACCGACTACTCTGCTTTAGAGTCGGCGCTCGATCGGGCGATCGGATTGTGGTATGACTATCATGATGAATTTGAAAAACTCATGCTTCAAGGCATGAATTGTGACAATTCATGGAAATATCCAGCTAAAGACTATGTGGAAATTTACGAGCTAATTCGACACAAATAATCCGCAGGGTGTCCAGTGTGCAAATTACTAACTGTAGGGTGTGCACTGCTAGCCCGCGTCTTGGTGGCTGTTGAGCCTGGTCGAGAATTCCGGCAGTTGATACATGGCGGTGACGCGAATCGCTTGGGAGATGGCTGTTGCTTTTTTTTTTGGGAGTGCGAGGTTGTTTAAGGAATCTTTTTAAATTTACCTATGGGCTAAATCTAATAAAACCTCTAAAAGTTGTTGTCGCTCACAATTAGTAAAAGCACTGTCTGCCCTTTGATGGCAGACAGTCAGAAACCTATGGGGGATACGGCTGGGGAGTTTTTGGAGATGTCTATTGCAAACAACTGTTGTGATACCTAATCAGCAAAAATCTGTGTCATAAATACACTCCTGGACGCATCAAAACCTTCATAAGCAAATTTTTTGACGTTGCATAATAGCGGCATGATTTTGATTTTTTTTGTGGATGGGCCCATGAGTCCGAAGGCGTGTATTTTCAGAGCAGGCGGGACACCCTACAATAATCATCCTCAAATTGTGCAAGGTCAATTTTTTACCTAATCTGCGGGCTACCACAAAGTCTTGTCGTAAAAAAGACCGCCGGTTGAGCGAAGTCGAGACCGGATTTCTGACCACGAGTGCGTCAGCCCTAAAATAGTTACGCTTTTGATCATCAAATAAGAATTACTTGCATTAATATAGTAAAGCAATGACTATAGATGGCTGTAGATACACCATCGTGTCAAATACCAGATGAAAAAATCTATCATTATAGAACAATGAGCATTTCTCGGCGTATTTTTCTTGCCAGTGGTACAGCAATGGCTGTCGTGGCCGTGGGGGAACTAAGCAAAAAAGCCCCTGTCGCAGCCCAAACCGGCACTCTCAACCTTTATTCAGCACGTCACTACGACACTGATAATGAGTTGTACCAAAGCTTCACCAAAAAAACTGGGATCAAGGTTAACCTCGTTGAGGCGGATGCTGACCAACTAATTGAACGGATCAAAAGTGAAGGTGCAAATAGCCCCGCTGATGTTTTCATCACGGTGGATGGTGGGCGTTTGTGGCGGGCGAAACAAGCAGGTATCCTGCAACCTGTTTCTTCAAAAGTGTTGACATCGGCAATTCCAGCAAGTTTGCGAGATCCTCAAGGTTTCTGGTTTGGTCTATCGCGCCGGGCACGGGTGATTGTTTATAACAAAAGCAAGGTGAACCCTGCCCAATTGTCAACCTATGAGGCGCTGACAGAACCTCGGTGGAAAGGCAAAGTTTTAGTGCGATCGTCCACTAATATCTATAATCAGTCTCTGGTTGGGGCTATGTTAGCCGCTCATGGAGCTCAAAAAACAGAAGCTTGGGCACGAGGATTGGTGGCTAATTTTGCGCGTCCTCCAGAGGGAAATGATACGGCGCAAATCAAGGCTGTTGCTGATGGGGTAGGCGATATTGCCATTGTTAATACCTATTATGTAGCTCGCTTAATGAAATCGAAAGATCCAGCAGAAAAAGCGATCGCGGCGAAAGTAGGTGTATTTTTCCCGAACCAGCGCGATCGCGGTACCCACGTCAATATTTGTGGTGCTGGTGTAGTGAAAACCTCCCGTAACAAAGCAGGCGCGACCAAATTCTTGGAACACTTAGCCAGTCCCGAAGCGCAACAAATTTTTGCTAGGAGTAATAACGAATACCCTGTGATTTCAGGTGTGGCGATCGATCCTGTAGTGGCAAGTTTTGGTACATTCAAATCTGACCCTCTCAACCCTGATGTGTTTGGGAAAAATAACCCCGAAGCTTTAAAGGTTGCCGATCGCGCAGGATGGAAATAGAGGCTTTTTGAACAAGAAGCTACTCTTTGTGATTCGGCGGTTTCAACCGCCGAATCCCATCAACTTTAATTTTTAATTTTACCATCCGGCATTATAGCGCCTGTCAGGTTTGCCCCTGTCAGGTTTGCCCCTGTCAAATCAGCACTATTTAAGTCAGTTTCACTTAAATCGGCATTACTAAGATTGGCATTATTCAGTTTGGCCCCTCGCAAAAAAGCCCCCTTGAGATTTGCATTACTCAAATCAGCATTTGTGAGATCGGCAGAAAATAAACCTGCTTTTTCCAGAGAAGCACCTTTTAAATTTGCACCTTTGAGATTGACGCTATCGAGTAAGGCTTCATTAAGTTTGACCTTTTCTAGCATTGCACCTTCCAACTTAGCACCATTGAGATTAGCGCTGGTTAAATCAATGTCACTTAACTTGGTATCAGCCAGGTCACATCCTGGACATTGCTTAGTTTTTTGTAATGTTTCGAGGGGACCAGCCACCTGTTTTTGGCATCCAAAGGTGACAAAAATAGTAAGCAGTAACAAGGAAATTGTGCCAGTAGTGCGGGTAAACATTGCTGAAATTTTATTAATCATCTTGATTTATGAAGGAAAAAGGAAGAGGGAAGAAGGGTTGATACATTCTCCTGAAACCCGCCAGGGAATAAATTCCCCCTCTTATAGCTAAAGTCAGTTGAAACCGACTGAAATCCTAGCTGTATAGTCGTCTTCAGACGACTTTCGCTATGAGACAGGGGTTGAAACCCCTGTCGGCGTATAGCTTTAAAAGAATCAATCACCTCTGCAAGCAGGGAAGACATTTGGCGGTTATAGTGTTGAAGACTTGCGCGATCGCGCAATTTTCCAACTTAATAAAATAACCGGTAACATCCCCACTAAAACAATTGCCAATGCTGGGCCAGAAGCTTCAGCCAATCGTTCATCTGAGGCAAGTTGATAAGTTCGCACCGCCAAAGTATCAAAGTTAAAAGGTCTAATAATTATAGTAGCAGGTAACTCTTTCATTACATCAACGAATACTAACATCATGGCAGTTAGTAGACCTCCCGTCATCATTGGTGTATGAACTGTAACTAAAGTTTGCATCGGGCTATAACCCAAACTTCTCGCCGCATCATCTAAATTAGGCTTGATTTTGCCCAAACTTGACTCCACCGCATTTAAAGAAACAGCAAGGAAGCGAACTATATAAGCAAATACCAAAGCTGCGATCGTACCGCTTAACAGCAAGCCTGTAGAAATTCCCCAGTTTTGACGCATCCAACTATCAAATAGATTGTCAAATTTTCCAATGGGAACCATAATCCCCACTGCAATCACAGAACCAGGTACAGCATAGCCCATTGCCGCAACTCTCGTTCCTAACTGCACTCCTAAATTAGGATATAACCGTAAGCCATAAGCCATAATCAAAGCAATAATTACGGCTAAAATAGCTGTCAGGGTTGCCAAAATTAAACTATGACGGGCAAAGATCCAAAAGCGTTCATCTAAAGTGAGTTGCCAATTAGCTAAGGTCAACTTGACTAAAAGACCGGCTGGCAATAAAAAACCAAAAAACAGGGGCATCAAACAAGCAATTACTGCTAAATTTTCCCGAATTCCTTTAAGTTGATAAGTTTGCAGTTGGCGATAGCGGCTGCTAGCTTGATAATATTTAGTCCGACTTCGAGACCAGCGTTCTAGTAAAATTAAACCGAGAACAAATAATAATAGCATCGCCGCTAATTGATTGGCTGCAATTCGTTCTCCCATGCCAAACCAAGTCCGATAAATACCTGTGGTGAATGTATCAACTCCAAAATACTGAACAGTGCCATAATCGTTGAGAGTTTCCATCAAAGCCAGTGCTAAACCTGCTACAATTGCGGGTCTTGCCATTGGTAAGGCAACTGTAATAAAACTCCGCCAAGGGCTACAGCCAAGTATTCTACTAGCTTCTAGGGTACAAGTGGATTGCTCCAAAAATGCAACTCGTGTTAATAGGTAGACGTAGGGATATAAAACTAAGATTAGCATTAAGATTGCTCCTGGGAGCGATCGCACGTTAGGAAACCAATAGTCTCCATAACTCCAGCCAAAAATATAACGCAAAGCACTTTGAACTGGGCCGGAAAATTCTAAAAAGTCTGTATAAATATAAGCTAGGACATAAGCTGGGGCCGCTAAGGGTAACAGTAATGCCCATTCAAATACGCGACTGGCCCGAAAGCGACACATTGTTACTAGCCACGCACATCCTACGCCAATCACGACAACACCAAAGCCTACACCGATCATTAACAATAAAGAGTTGACGATATAACGGCTTAAAACTGTATCGGTTAAATGTTGCCATGTATCTTTAGCTTCAAAAAAGATACTGGATAAGACACTGATGACTGGTATGGCGATCGGCAATGCTAAAGCGATAACCGCAAGTGTCCACCCACTCGCCGATAAACCGCGTAAGGTCGATAGCCATTGGATTGTCCTGATTCCTGTTTGCTGTAGTGATTTTTGGGAATTTTTCATTGCTAGTAAAAAGTCTAGCTTGCTAGTTTATCAGTATGTGTAAACATTTGTCAAGCCTTTATGACAATTTATATCACTAAACTGGTATATTGTAGAATAGTAAGTTGTTGATTATTTATAGCAATAATGGCTCGATCGATAATTCTGCATTTGGATGGTGTAACAAAACAGTATTCCCAAGCAGCATCACCTGCGGTGGCATCTGTCACCCTGACCTTACATCAAGGAGATATACTGGGGTTGTTGGGGCCATCGGGTTGTGGGAAAACAACGTTGCTGCGGTTAATTGCGGGTTTTGAACAGCTACAAGCAGGGACGATCGCTCTAGCAGGAAAAACTGTAGCCAGTGTTAATATGTCAGTCCCGCCGGAACAGCGAGACATTGGTATGGTGTTTCAAGACTATGCACTATTCCCCCATTTGACAGTCGCGAAAAATGTAGCTTTTGGCTTGACGCATCAAGGAAAAGAGTCAAAGCATAATATTCAGAAAGGTGTCACCGAAGCATTAGCGCTGGTGGGATTAGAAGGATTGGAAAACCGTTATCCCCATGAATTATCCGGGGGTCAGCAACAGCGAGTGGCGCTGGCGCGTGCTTTAGCCCCTCGACCTGCGATTATTTTACTAGATGAACCGTTGAGTAATTTAGATGTACAAGTACGGTTAAGATTGCGTCAGGAAGTCCGCGAGATTCTGAAAGCAACGGGAACCTCTGGTGTATTTGTCACGCACGATCGCGAAGAAGCACTTTCGATTTCAGATTGGGTAGCGGTGATGCGTCAAGGCAAATTAGAACAGTTTGGCACTCCAGAGGAAGTTTATCAAGAACCAGCCTCTCGATTTGTGGCTGAGTTTGTGACGCAAGCTAATTTTGTTTCTGCATCGCTAAAGCAGGATTTTTGGGAAACAGAAGTAGGTTGTTTTGCTGTTAAAGGAGATTCATTGGTAAAAGTTCCTTGTGATGTTTCTACTGAAGGAGAATTGATGATCCGGCAGGAAGACTTGAGTTTATACTTAGATGAAGATTCGGCTGTTGTGGTTTGCGATCGCCAATTTTTAGGTAGAGAAAATCGTTATTGTTTAAAGACTCCTTCTGGCGAAAAGTTATATGCACTGACAACCACAGGAAATGTTTTTCCCATTGGTTCTAAAGTTCGGTTATCTTGTGGTGAGAATTCTCCCTTAGCTTTCTTTGTCGGTAAGTCTAAGCCATAGCTAATGACTAATTGCTAATAGGGGAAAAATCCTCCCCATCTTCCCATCTCCCAGTCTCCCCCTCTTCCTTCTTCCTTATACTGCCTGATAGGTTTTCTGTCTATCGCTGTTGTCAGGGAAGGAGCTAGTCACGATATCCTCTGCTTTTATAGCTGCTGCAATCAGCTCTTGGCTTAGACCTTTCTCGAAGTTATCCTCTTCAATTACAACTTTATAATCAATTAAACGAGAAATTATTATACGGCATCTGTGATACAATTCTAAGTTAGACGTACATCTACAGAGAATACTGCATTCAAAAGTTATGAGGATCAAAGACCAAGACTCAATAAGAGAAATAATAGCTGCTTGTAAAGTAACGCCAAGTGAGAGTATTGAGAGCGAAGAAATTGAATTTAAAGAATATAGGGATATTCAGGCCCTGAATAATGCTAAAGATTTAGCTGAAGAAGTTTCAGCATTATCCAATTTTCGGGGTGGAATTATCATTATTGGAATTAAAGACAGTTCTAATGTAATTAATCACAATTGGCTCAGTCAACTTGTTGGTTTTGAACAGGGAGACGTTATTGAAATTGAGCAGCGTCTAAAAGGTAAGCTAAAACCATCTCTGGAGATATGTGCTGAGTATTTAGATTTTGAAAGTAAGTTTTATTTGATTATTCATGTTCCACATCGACGAGATTCTTTGATAACTACATCAAGTGGTAAGGTTTGCATTAGAGATGGTAGATCAAGCCGTCCTATGGAGCCTCATGAAGTTAGGCAAGCAGTAAACAATTTACAAAATTATGATTGGAGTGCAGATATATTAGATTTAGATGTGATTGCTTGCTTAGATACCATTGCATTAGATGAAGCTTATGAAGATTATTGTAGGAGGAAACAATATTCTGTAGAATCTCAGCCCGATAAATGTGCTTTTTTAGAAGCAATCGGGGCTACAAATAACGGCTCTCTCACAAAAGCTGGTCTGTTGTTTCTGGGTAAAGGGAATTTTATTAAACAATGGTTAGGTGCTTATGAATATAGATTTAGTTGCAAAACCCGATCAGAAAAACTTTTGATAAATGAGGTATGGGAAGAATGTATCTGGAGATCTATAAAGTTCGCTAAGGACTACTTTAACACCTGCAATATAAATCACGAAATTAAATTCAAACATAATAATTATTATGCACCAATTCTTGACGACCAGGCATTTCATGAAGCTTTTATTAATGCTATTGTCCATAGAGATTATTCTCTTGATGGAATGATATCTATTGATTTTGATATTGCCCAAATGACTATTACTAATCCAGGTAGCTTCTATGGTGGAGTTACATCAGAAAACATTGTAATCCATCCGCCGAGGCATCGCAATAAAGCTTTGGCTAAGCTCATGATGCAGTTTCAGCTTGTTGACAGGGCTGGAATGGGTATTAAGAGAATGGGTCTAGGTTCTTTAATATATGGAAGAGAATTTCCGAGATTTGCAGAATCCTTTGATTGCGTAGAAGTTGCTATGCAAGCTGAATCAGTTTTGCCAGGAATATTTGTGTTAGTCCAAGGTAATCCAGAGGCTTATGGGTTAATCGATTTAATTTTAATCAATAGTCTGTATAGGCAAGGATCAATCTCTGTTAATGAAGCTCAGAAAAGAATTCGCTCCATTTCAACTTCTTGGAAATCTTTAAAGGAGTCAGTTGAGAAAATAGAACAAATTGAATTTTGCGGAAGTAAAGAGGGAGTTTATATAAGAGTAAAGCCTACATGGAATGATTTTTTTGATATAAGAAAAACTTTTTCAGTGACACCAACTTCAACAAAACACGTTAAATTATACGATTATCTAATGGAATTTGAAGAGGCCTCAAATGATGAGATAACAACTCTCTTGGAACACAAGAACAGTAATCACACAAGTAAGTTTCTAAAAGAGGCAAAATATGTTTATCGTATTGGTAATTCAAGAAACTCACGTTGGTTAATCAGAAAAGATTCAGGTGAAAAATAAAATTTGTAATGGCTGCTGCTGTTATTTCGGTATGTATCAATAACAGTACTTTGTGAAATTATAGAGTTATCTAGGAAAGGTCTAACAACGCCCATGCACACCGACCGCCGAAAAGTGATCGGTGATGATGCAGAGGTTATCTGCGGTGGGTGATTGGGAACGTTACATTTTTTACCAACAGGTGAAATGCGATCGCCTGCAACTCCTTCCCATCCCTCGCCCTCTTTCCCTCTCCTCAAAAAATAGAGCAACCAGCAAGGATTAAATCAGATCCCGATCGATCGCCAATATGCCGCCAACCCCCTCAGCAACCAATTCCCCTCCCTATCCCACCAGTCTAACCATTGCTGAGTCTGATTTTGCTAACTGCCGAACCATAGACCCCATTCTACTCCCATGAGTTCGATCGGCTAGTGAAGGAAACAATATTACAAAATAAAAGCCTTTCATCCCCGGACTAAAGTCACCGGGATGAAAGGCTTTTGCACGTTTTGACCAGCCTTCAATCTTGTTGGTTTGACAGATTTAAGCTAATTTTATTCAAATGAAAGTATGTTAATTTTCGGACTTCTGTCCTTGCGCTTCTCGCACAGAAACTTCTGAATCCGGCTGATTCAGAGCCATTTCTAGAGATTTTGCAATCTCGACTGACTCAGGAGTACGCTTAGAAAATCCCCAGACAAACATCAAGACGATACTGGAAACTAGCAGCCATTGCGGAGGAACTAAATCGGGATTAATTACTTTCACCAACAACCGCATTCCCACGAAGCCAACTGTGATGTAACCAGCACTTTCTAGGTGAACGAACTCATCCAGCCAGCGGATGAACAACCCGGCCATGAATCGCAGGGCAATAATTCCAATAGTAGCGCCTGTTACAACGATAAAAGTGTTGTCAGAAACAGCGATCGCAGTAGTAACGCTATCCAATGAAAACGCTAAATCCGTAAAAGCAATCATGGGAATTGCTTGCCACACAGTCGCAAATCTGGGCCCGTGATGTTCTCCCTCGGAGTCTGTATCTGAAGTAAAATGTTGGAAAACAAGCCACAGCAGGTAGAGAGCACCAAGCAGCTCAAACTGCCAGTATTGGATCACCCAAGTAGCCGTTAAAATTAGGGCGATCCGCAGAACAAAAGCAATTATCAAACCCAAGTTGAGAGCTCTTTGCTGATCCTTGGCATCTTCCAAACCTTTAGAAATAGAGGCCAGGGCGATCGCGTTGTCAGCCGAAAGTACAGCCTCCAAAGCCACCAAAACCAACAATAATAAAAAGCCGTCAACTCCAAAATTGGGTGAAGCGTCGAGAAATTGATCTAGCATTAACTATTTTGTGCACCTAAAAATGGCAAGGGTCGAGCGCAGCGCAAATTACCCGCTCTGTCTAACATTAGTGTCACCTTCACTTAAATCTTAACCTAACGCGGTAATTCTGTGCGAGGCGATCGTCCGAACAACGTCCGAAGGAAGCAGCCCCAGGAAACCAGGAAAAATTATCCCCCTCCGACACTCAAAAACTGCGCCACTACGCCACTGCGCCACTGCGCCACTCCTCCCCGGAGGCACCATTTGTGTTGCAAGTTGTAACAAATGATTCCCAAAAGTGCCAATTTGTCTCAAATTGGTGAAAGCTCGTGCCCGCGAAAAGGAGTTTTGCGAATATGTCTTTAACAGATACCCAAGTCTACGTAGCGCTCGTAATTGCTTTGATTCCCGGAATCTTGGCTTTCCGGCTGTCAACTGAACTGTACAAATAGTTTCCAGACACCAGTTGCGAACCGCAAAACGCCTGCCTGAGCAGTTAGATCTCTCGGATTACAGATACAGACAATTGCTGCCCCAGTGCACTAGATTGTTTGTGTTCAGCAAGACGAGACTGCAAGGGCAGGCATTTTTATGGGAAAATTCCGTCTTCAGGCGTCACCTTTGTCTCAACAATTTTGGCTGTCAGCACCCTGACTAACAGCGGCGAGTGTGCGTTAAGCTCAGAATTTGCTCTGTTGAACTCTAAAACGTCAGTCTCAGGTATTTGAAAAAAAATTATGCAAGCGATTCAACCCACCGTTACCCCACTGCGTCCTGTAAAAAACTCCCCTCGGGTTACTCCTCGTCGCAGCAGCAGCCGCCAGCGTTCCTACCCTCACCAAACCCTCGCGGCCGAAACAGGCGTCAAGTTGGCAGTCAACATGGTACTTTCAGTCTGTGCCACTTCTGCTTTGCTTCAGCTTTGGCCTCACTACCGGGCGGTGCAAGAAAAATTGCACGAAATCCAAGCTGAAGTCAATCTTACCCAAGGGCGAGTAAATCAGTCGCGATCGGACTTTAACCGCTACTTTGACCCTAGTCTTGCTAAAACTGTGATGCAAGAGCAAAGCAACCAAGCTGACCCGCAGCAGCGTCAGGTCATTTTGCAAGAAGCCGATGTACCCGAAGCCGAGGAATCAACCCCGCAACCTTAAGGGAACGGCTGTTTTGGGTTTTGATATCACGTCCGATGTGCATCATTCTTTTATGTCATTGCTTCGCACAGCGAACAATGACAGATGGATCTGTCGGACGTGATATCACTTTTGACTTAAAGAGTTTTTAGGATGATTCTTGTCTGTCCTGGGGAACGAAACGCAGAGACAGACAGACCTGCGTATTGTTACCTGTTGCAATCTCAAAACTTCAAACTCCGGCTTATACTGACTTTGCCAGCACGGTTTTTTCTTTCAGTAGTTGCAGTGCAGCTTGATATTGCAAGTCTGCTGCGGTGCCGATTTCATCGCGCGCGATGGGTTCCAAAGGCACTACGCGATCGGGCGAAATCCCCAGCTTGTTAATATCTTTATGGTTAGGTGTCTCGTACTTAGCAACAGTCACGGCCAACCCAGAACCGTCAGACAAATCAAACAGCGACTGAATCAGTCCTTTGCCAAAAGTCTTTTCTCCTACCAGTTGAGCTCTGCCGTTATCTTGCAGCGCACCCGCCAAAATTTCGCTAGCACTGGCAGTTCCCTTGTTCACCAAAACAATCAGTGGATCGTTAGTTAGGGCTTGTCCAGAGGCTTCAAAACTGCCGAGAATGCCCTGTCTGTTCACCGTGTAGACGATCGTCCCAGAATCGAGCCACAAGCGGGCAATTTCAATCCCTGCTTGCAACAGTCCGCCCGGGTTGTTTCGTAGGTCGAGAATGTAGGCCGCGGCTC
The DNA here is from genome assembly GCF_036702355.1 of Microcoleus sp. D3_18_C4. Lineage (NCBI taxonomy): Bacteria > Bacillati > Cyanobacteriota > Cyanophyceae > Oscillatoriales > Microcoleaceae > Microcoleus > Microcoleus sp. D3_18_C4. Next base: position 25,650 of record NZ_JAUBTF010000043.1, on the reverse strand, counting down.
CTTGTTTTTCCAAGCGGTCGATCGCGTGAGCGACTTCCTCAGTGGCGTTAGCGCTGAATTGACTCAAGCGAATGTAGCCCAGCGGCAAATTCTCCGAGGCCGATTGCAATTCGGCGTAAACCGGATTCAGAGCAATGCGATCGCGCACTAGCTCAATGTCCTCAGCAACGTCCCTTCCCTCGCGCCCCAAGGTCAAGGTAACGGCAGTGCCGATGCGGCCGCGCATTCGAGTTGCAGCCTCGTCTAGGCTCAATTCTGAGGTAGGAGTGCCGTCTATTTTCAGAATGCGATCGAGGGGTTGGATGCCAGCTTTATCCGCCGGTGAGCCGGCCAAAGGAGCCACCACTGTCAGGGTATTTGTCTGGGGGTCGATCGCAATTTGCAGCCCCACTCCCGTCAATTCTCCCGAAGTGTTGACCTGCAAACTGCGGTACTGTTCGGGTTTCAGTAGTCGAGTGAAGGGGTCGTCGAGTTTCGCCAGCATCCCCTGAATAGCCGTGTAAGTCTGCTGTCTGTCGTTAAGCGGTTCCTTGACAGCTTTTTGGCGAATCGACCACCAGTTTTGAGAGTTGAAGCTGTCGTCCACATAAGAGCGATTGACAATTCGCCAAGCTTCGCTCAATAGCTGCTGTTCAGGAGTCAGCGCCGCGGCAGGCTGCGCCCACCCACCTAGAACCAGGACGACTTGGAGGACAAGTAAAATCGCAATCTCGAAAACTCGTCTGTGCATGATTGTTCCGTAAAATACCAGTAAGTATTACATTTTATGTATTTTACGTTTGTACGTTGGGAACGCTGTTGCAGATTTAACTCGCCTTGTGAACGATCGCGAGCCTCCCGCTGCCACTTGTAAATAAATATAAGCGATCGGTCGTCGATGATATTACGCGATCGTCTCAGGAATAGGGCGCGATTTGCTTGCGCTTTGGGCTGGCGCGACCCGCGAGGGATTGCTTGTAAACCTTGTTCCACTCTCCGCAGACATACTAAAGCACCGCCTAACTATGTCCATTAGTCGTGGACGCATCGGAGTCGAGAAACGGGGTTTGATGTACGAAATTACTTAGTTATCACGCGCAGATTCGGGAAAAAATTCGGTTTCTGAGTCTCGGAGTGCGTTCACGACTATCTGTCTGGATGCAACAATATTGAGTGGCATCCGTACATCATCGATACGTTAAAAATTAATGATTATATAATTGGTTAAGTTATCAAAACTTCTATGAATTTTTGATAACTAAAGTGGGAAAAACAAAAATTTTTTGGAGCGCTGCTAAACAAAAACATAAGTCATAGGATATTGTGATATCCTATTTAAATTTTACCAGGTGTGTCATGTTAAACTCACTAACTCCACTTTCCTCAAAAGCGATCGCATTTATCGATGCTGCCGTCCCCGACCCTCAAATCTTAATCGACGGCGTTATCCCTGAAACCGAGGTAATTAAATTAGAGTCAAACCGCAACGGTCTGGAACAAATTGCCGAAGCTTTGCAGGGAGAGCAATTTTCAGTAATTCACATTATTGCCCACGGGCAACCCGGTTGCGTGCAACTGGGGAACGTTGAATTGAGTTGGGAAAATTTGAGATATCGCGCGGGTAATTGCGTAGCAGCAGTCCAAGCATGGGCGCAATCCCTGACACCAAATGCCGAAATTCTCCTCTACGGCTGTAATGTTGGCCGAGGAAATATAGGCAAAGCATTGGTACAGCGTTTGAGTCAACTAACAGGGGCAAGTGTTGCTGCTTCTGAGAATCTGACAGGTTGTGCACAAGGCGGCGGCGACTGGGAATTGGCAGTGACAGCGGGGACAATTAAAGCTGGCATTGCATTTGGGCCAGAAGCGATCGCAGCTTACGGCCACGTTCTCAATACGTTTAAACAAACAGCTACGGGCTTGACAACAGGAAATCTCCCTACAGCTATTGTTAGCCAGGACTTTAATGGAGATGGCCGTCTCGATTTAGCAGTAGCTAACAGAAGTTCTGACAGTGTTTCGATCTTGTTGGGAACAGGTCAAGGTAATTTTGGAACTGCTACTAACTTGACCTTGGGGAGTGGAGGATCTCCCAGCGGTATTGTTGCCGGCAATTTTAATGGGGATTCGCTTCCCGATTTAGCTGTATCGGTAGCAATTGGCGGCGATATAGGAGGAGGAGTTTATGTCTTTTTAGGGACAGGCCAAGGCAACTTTAGCAATCCTAACAACTTTGGCCCGGGCATCACTAAAGAGGCGATCGCTGCGGGAGATTTTAATCAAGACACCTTCGCTGACTTAGTTGTGGCAGAAGAGAACCAAGTTTCTATTGCTTTAGGCAATAATCAAGGAACTTTTGGTGAGTTTAACAATGTGGGGACTGCAATCAGCCCCTTAGCGATCGCGATCGGAGATTTTAACGGCGACAACAATCTCGATGTTGTTGCCACTAACAGGAATCCGGCTAACAGCGTTTCTATTTTTTTCGGTACGGGCCAAGGCACTTTTGGCAATCCCACCAACTTGAATGTCGGCACAAGTCCCAGCGCGATCGCAGTTGGAGATTTTAATGCTGATGGCAGATCCGATCTGGCTGTAGCCAATGCAGGCAATCAGAACGTATCAATTTTATCAGGGACAGGCCAAGGCACTTTTAGCAATCCTGCTAACTTTAATGTTGGGTTAAGTCCTGAGGATATTGCCGTTGGTGATTTCAATGCTGACGGTCAACCCGATTTAGCTGTAGCGAACGTCAGTTCTAATGATGTTTCAATTTTAACTGGCACCGGTCAAGGAACGTTTAACGGGCCGTTTAATTATAATACTGGGGGAACCAGTCCTAGCGCGATCGTGGTTGGAGATTTTAACTCTGATACCAGACCAGATATTGCTGTCGCAAATACCAACAGTAACAGAGTTTCCATTCTGTTGAATGTGCTATTGAAAGCAAGTTTTGCTAATTCTGCGTACAGCAGCCTTGAAGGAGACGCAGATGCGACTGTTAATATTCCTGTGAATGTCGAAGACGGTTTACGATTTACAGACTTGATTGTACCGATCGCAACTGTTTTAGATGTTCCTGCTGGTACCGTAAAAGCTTTTCAAGGTTCTGACTATACTCTTTCTACTAATACCCTTACTTTCCCCGCAGGTAGCGGCAGTTCCACTCAAAATCTAGCTGTCACTATCAAACCCGACAACCTTGCAGAATGGGATGAAGCAGTTGTCTTGAGTTTTGGTACGAGTCCGGGAGGGGGAGGGTTTGCAGGTACAATCTCTGAAACTACCTTAACAATTCCTGCTAACGATCCGATTATTTACACAGTTGCTGCTAGCGCAGGTACTATTTCTGAAGGAAATTCGGGAACTACACCTTTGATATTTACTGTCAGTCGCACTGGCGGTACTGATTCAGGAGGTACTGTCAATTATGCAATTGGTGGCACTGCAACCAACGGCAGCGATTACAATAATATCGGCACTTCTGGCGCAACAAGTACGACTGGCCTGATTAATTTTGCCTCTGGCGAAACATCGAAAACTGTCACCCTAGATGTGTTGGGTGATGGTAGCGTTGAACCAGACGAAACTATTACCGTCACTCTATCAAATCCCGTCACCTTGCCTGATGGCGGTCTTCCCGGCGGCAGTTCGACACTTGGTACTGCTACTGCTACAACTACGATTATTAATGACGACACTGCTGGAATTGCAGTCAATCCCGTTAGCGGATTAATTACAACAGAAGCAGGAGGAACAGCAACATTTACTGTCCAACTCAACTCTCAACCAACTGCTAACGTGACTGTTGGCTTAAGCAGTTCCAATATTGCCGAGGGAACAGTTTCTACACCCTCGCTGACATTCACTCCCGCCAATTGGAGTGCGCCGCAAACTGTAACTATTACTGGCGTTGACGACAATATTGCTGACGGCAATCAAACTTACAATATTGTCACCGCTGCGGCTGTTAGTACAGACAGCAATTACAGCAATTTCAGTGCTGCCGATGTCAGCGTTACGAATAGCGACAACGAAACTCCCGGCATTACCGTTAATCCCACAGCAGGATTAACTACAACAGAAGCGGGAGGCACGGCTAACTTCAGTGTTGTCCTCAATACTCAACCTACGGCACCTGTTACGGTAGCTTTAAGCAGTTCCAATCCTGCTGAGGGAACAGTTTCTACTAATACTTTAAGTTTCACTCCTAATAACTGGAATCAGGCGCAGACGGTAACGGTGACAGGTGTTGGCGACAATATCGCTGACGGCGATATTGCTTACACTATTGTTACTGAGGCTGCTGTTAGTACAGACAGCAATTACAACAATTTCAATCCCTCGGATGTCAGCGTTACTAACAGCGACAGCGATACAGTCGGCGTTACCGTTAATCCCGCCAGTACCACAGCAGTAGAAGGCGGTGCAACGGGAAGTTATACACTTCAGCTAAATTCGCAGCCAACAGCGCAGGTAACAGTCAGCTTTGACGGGGGAAATCAAATAAGTGCGATCGCCCCCATTAGCTTCGACAGCACTAATTGGAATATTGCCCAAACTGTAACTGTGAGTACGACGGATGACACAGTTGTAGAAGGTACTCACACTGGCACAATCAATCACGCGGTAACAAGTACCGACGCGAAATATAGCGGAATTGCGATCGTCCCTGTCACTGTCGCCATTACTGATAACGATATAACGCCGACGCCAACACCAACTCCGCCAACTCCGCCAACGCCAACTCCACCGACACCAACTCCGCCAACTCCACCAACTCCGCCAACTCCGCCAACTCCACCAACTCCACCAACTCCGCCAACTCCACCGACACCAACTCCGCCAACTCCACCAACTCCGCCAACTTCGCCAACTCCACCGACACCGCCAACTCCACCGACACCAACTCCGCCAACTCCACCGACACCAACTCCGCCAACTCCACCAACTCCGCCAACTCCACCGACGCCAACACCAACACCAACTCCAACACCGTCGGTGCTACCGGTAATCATGCCTCCGACGATACCTGCTGGCATTACTGTCGATCCGACATCAGGATTAGTCACCACAGAAGCGGGAGGTAAAGCAACATTTACAGTCAAACTAAATACTCCGCCAACTGCTGATGTCAGAATTGATTTAGAAAGTTCCAATCCAGTAGAAGGCATAATTTCTCCACCATCGCTGAACTTCAACTTTGCTAATTGGAATCAAACGCAAACGGTGACGGTAACTGGTGTTGATGACAAGGTTGTTGACGGTGATAAAACTTACAGGATTGTTACCAAACCTGCTGTCAGCAACGATCGCAATTATTCCGGTTTAAATGCAGCAGATGCGATCGCGGTCTCTATTGATAACGATCGATCGAATGATAACGGCGGTCAATTGCCACCAATCGATCCTGTCACTGGTTCACAATACAAACCAGGCGAACTTTTAGTGAAACTGAGACCCGGTGCAAGCAATGATTTTCTAGGCAATTTTCAAGCTAATGGAGAGATAGCGCTAGAAAACCTAGTACCATCAAACTCCCAATTTGACTTCACACCCAGTCCATTAGATCGGTGGCGAATTGTCAAATTTTCTTCAGAATTAGATTTGCTGCAAATTCAAGAAAACTTAGCTCGAGATCCCAACGTAGAGGCAGTAGAACTGAATTACCAAGGTTCCTATGATTTCATACCAAACGATACCAGATTTAGCGAACTGTGGGGTTTAAATAATACTGGATTAGAGGGAGGCACATCAGATGCTGATATCGATGCCTCGGAAGCTTGGGATAGTCAAACAGGTGACAGAAGGATAATTGTTGCAGTTACGGACAGCGGCGTAGACTACAACCATGAAGATTTAATAGCCAATATTTGGACTAACTCGGGAGAAATTCCTGGCGATGGTATTGACAACGACGGTAACGGCTACACAGACGATGTTCGCGGCTATGACCTTTATAACAACGACAACGATCCAAGTGACGATCTCGGTCACGGAACCCACATTGCTGGAACCATTGGTGCAATTGGTAATAACCGCATTGGCGTTACTGGAATTAACCATAATGTTAGTTTGATACCTTTGAAGATTGGCAGTCGCATAAGACCAGATTTAGTCTCTATCACCAGAGGGATTAATTACGCTACCACTAAGGGTGCAGATGTCATTAATGCTAGTTGGAATGTTCCTGACTCTAGAGCTTTATTTGACGCTATCAGTGAAGCTAACAGTGCAGGAGTTCTCTTTGTTGCAGCAGCAGGTAATAACAGCTCTAATAATGACATCAGACCTTCTTACCCAGCTAACTATGACCTTCCCAATGTTATTTCAGTTGCAGCAACAGATCGCAATGACCAACTAGCATTTTTCTCCAATTTTGGAGCCAGTACCGTAGACTTAGGTGCGCCTGGAAGAAACATTTTGAGCACAGTTCCCGGTAATAACTACGGTTTCTATGACGGAACTTCAATGGCAGCACCCCACGTAGCAGGTGCGGCGGCGTTGCTGTTAGCCCAAGATCCAACCTTGACTGTCGCCCAACTAAGAAACTCTATTCTCTCAACAGTTGACCCGTTGCCTTCTCTCGCAGGAAGAACTGTTAGCGGAGGACGTTTAAATCTTCGCAATGTTCTCAATCCTGTCAACCGTCCGCCAGTCTTAAATATTCCGTTCCGGGAACAAGGTTTGAGTTTGCAACCGGGTTCGAGTCCTCAATTGCAGTTTACTTTTCAAAACGACACTTTCATCGATCCCGATCCGGGCAATACCTTAACTTATACAGCAGATTGGTATGAAAATGTCACCAACTTTGAGTGGCGAAATGTCAGCGGAGGACGATCGCCAATTCCGACAAGTTGGAGTCGCATTAGCCCCTTACCAACTGGCATGAGTTTCGATCCGGCTAGCCGTACTTTCAGGGTTGATGATAGCTTGCAGCGCAATCGCAACTACTGGATTCGAGTAACAGCAAGGGATGCTGCTGGTGCATCGGATATAGCATTTTTCGATCTTTATAATCGAGGTCGAGGTTCTGTTATTGACGGCTACATCGCTGGGGCTACAGTTTTCTTAGACGCTAACAAAAATGGCGAACTTGATGCTAGCGAACCTTCTGCAACAACTGGCCCAAAAGGTGAATACGAACTCGATATTTCCTTGGAAATTTTTGACAAAAATCGCAACGGCGAACTCGATCCGGAAGAAGGCAATATTGTGGCTTTTGGTGGCATTGATACTGCTACGGGTTTGCCTTTGGAAACGCCTGTCACTGCCCCGCCTTACGCTACTGTTGTCACCTTGTTAACCAGTTTAGTAGCAGATTTAATTGACAAGGGAATTGAGAGCGCTCGCGCCGAATCTCTCGTCAAATCTGCTCTTTCAATTCCCGCTAATGTTGACATCACTGACTTAGATCCGATCGCTGCTACCGAAAACGCGATCGCGGGTGGAGTAGAAACTTTGACTGCAATGGTCAAGGTACAAAACGTCATTACCCAAACTGCTGCTTTAATAGACGGTGGGTCAATTCTGGACAATACCAACAGCGTAAAAGCAGTTGTAAGTGCGATCGTTCAACAAATTCAATCGGGGACTACTCTCAATCTCAGTGATCCAAACCAGTTAGCAACAATTGTCGATCGCGCCGTCACAGCAGCGCAACAATTTGACTCGGATTTAAACACTCAGCAATTGTTGCAAATTGCCCCGGATGCAGCTAAGGTAATGGCCGAAGCAAATCAGCGCATTGACCAAGTTGTATCCAACACAGCAACAGCTTCAATTAACCGAGAAGTTGCCCGCGTGCAAAAAGTAGCCCTAGGCGCAACCTCTGAAGACTTAAAAGCAGCCGGTACAGGTACGAAATCGATCGCCCAAGTTATTGCCGAAAATACTGGTACTGCCTTAGATACCAAAATTCAACAAACGACATTGCCCGATACACCTGCTGTTGCGGTGATTGAAGGAGAAATAGATGCGATCGCAGCTAACTCCAATCTCCTCGGCACTGACGGCGACGACAGCCTCTCCGGGGACAGCGGCAGCGATACAATGGCCGGCAAACGCGGCAATGATACTCTCAGCGGTTTGGGTGGCAACGACTGGATACACGGCAATCAAGGCAATGATTCCCTCGACGGTGGCGACGGCGACGACACTGTTTACGGCGGCAAACAAATCGATAATTTGTTCGGCAATAATGGGGAAGATATCCTATTTGGAAATCGCGGTCAAGATAGCTTGAGTGGAGGTGAAGGCAATGACAGTCTTTACGGCGGTCAAGCTAGCGATATTCTGCTGGGCGGTAACGGATCTGATGTTCTCAGCGGTGAAAACGGCGATGATAGTTTGATAGGAGGAAATGGGAGTGATCGCTTCTTAATTTCCGCCAATTCTGGCAGCGATATCATTTTCGATTTTGAACCAGGCATCGACTTCCTCGCACTTGCCGACAATTTAACCTTCTCGCAGCTTTCTATTATCCCTAGTAACACTGCAACGTTAATCACCTTGACAGAAACTGGCGAAATTTTAGCGGCTATCACTGGCGTGACAGCTAACCAAATTAGCATCGCTGATTTCAGTTAAAACATTAGGGACACAGGCAAATCCTGTGTCCCGGAAATTCGTTTTCTAGTAAGACTTCAGTTTTTTCTTACAAATTTTGGTCAATCAAGATTTGCATTCCTTACTACAAAACGTCAATCAGAACTAAAGTCCTTACAAAATCCAAAATTCAAAATTTGAAATTGCGGGGAGGGTAAAAATCTAAAATCTAAAATTGAGTGACTGTTGTGAAATAGTTTTCAGGAGGACAAATTTATGGTAGTTATATGCGGTGACAATCTCAATAATTTACTAGCAGGTGAAATTGGCGATGATTCCCTGTGCGGGCTGGGAGGGAATGATACTCTATTTGGTTTGGATGGTAATGACACTTTAGATGGCGGAGTAGGAAATGATAGTCTCGCAGGTGGAGTCGGTAGCGATCGCCTTTTGGGCTACTCTGGTAACGACAGTCTCAGCGGTGGCGAAGGCGATGACAAACTGGAAGGAGGTGCCGGGAATGATATTCTTGAGGGTGGCGAAGGCGCGGATTTAATCAGAGGAGAAGACAATAATGATAGTATCTTGGGAGGGTCTGGCAATGACTCTCTTATCGGCGGTCTAGACAATGATACGGTGCTCGGAGGAGATGGAGACGATCTCTTGTTTGGTGGCTTCCACAACGACTTGCTAATGGGCGGCAAAGGTAACGATCTCGTGTTGGGAGAAGCTGGCAACGACACTTTAAGAGGTGACTTAGATAATGACTACATTAACGGCAATGCTGGAGACGATTTGCTTGAGGGAAATGAAGGTAGCGACACCCTGATTGGCGGGCCGGGTAATGACACCATATCGGGTTACAGCTTTTCATCAACAGGAGAACAAATCGATTATTTAATCGGGCAAAATGGAGCCGACTTATTTGTTCTCGGTTCGTCCAATGCCCGCCCTTACCTCTTCTATGGCGGTGAAGGTCGCCATGCCGTTATTGAGGATTTTAACCGGGTAGAAGGTGACAAAATCCAAGTCGTTGGTTTCGTACAAGATCGTAATGGTTCTAACTTCTTCTCTTACCGATTTGAATCTTATGATGACGGTATGAGACGGGGAACTCGGATATTTGTCGGATCGGATTTAATCGCCGACGTTAAAAATGTTACGGATGTGAGTCTATCAGATTGCACGATCGTTTCGACTGGGTTTACACCGCCATCGCGAGACTTTCCATCCTTGCCATCTCTGCCGGAAATTCCCTTTCCGATACCGCCGCGTCCCTCTCCTTTCTCGCCAATACTGCCAGTTTTTGTGGAAAGTTTGCTTTCTTTTCAATTGTGATAGGACTTTACGGATAGGGGCAATCACCGGATTTTTTTACGAAAATACGCAGGTTGCAGCCAGCAGATTTTGTTAGAAAGGACTGCAGTCCTGACTACAAAACAAGATTCGATTGTACGATCGAACCGGTTCGGGTTACTCGATCGACAATGAGGGCGTTTGGGGCCAAAAGGTAAAGTTTTACGATCGAGATGAAATTTGGGATCTCCCGGCAAAGCTGTTTCCGGCTCGGACTGCTTGCTGTAGCTCAGCCCTCCCCGCATAGTAGCTTGGGCGGATGTTGAGATTCCTAAAAAAGCCTTTTAAGTGTCCAAAAACCGATCGCCCGCGTGAAAATTGCACGGCAATTATGTTACATTTTTTATCACAGTCTGGAATTCGATCGGGCAACGCCAGCGAGTAGGGACAAGCCACCGCTTAGTTTCCCAGGGCTTGCAGGCGATCGCACAAGAGAGTTCCTTTCGTCAGCTCCAAATTTAAAAAATAGCCTCAGGCATTTGCTAGTAAAAGCAAGCTGCTCGGCGCGGGGCGACAAAAAACCTTGTGGCTGCTGCCCTGAACCTCAACCACAGCAATATTCTTTTAGGAATTCTGGCTCCATGTTTTCTAAACAAATCACCGACTCAAAAACCTACCAGTGGTTTGAGGAACGCCTGGAAATTCAGGCGCTCGCCGATGACATCACTACAAAGTATGTACCCCCGCACGTCAATATTTTCTACTGCTTGGGCGGAATTACTTTAGTTTGCTTTCTGATCCAGTTTGCCACCGGCTTCGCCATGACTTTCTATTACCGTCCCACGGTAGCAGAAGCTTTTTCTTCAGTGCAATACCTGATGACTGAAGTCAACTTCGGCTGGCTGATCCGCTCCATTCACCGCTGGTCTGCCAGCATGATGGTGCTGATGATGATTTTGCACATCTTCCGGGTTTATCTGACAGGCGGCTTCAAAAAGCCCCGCGAATTAACCTGGGTGACAGGAGTAATCTTGGCAGTCATCACTGTTTCTTTCGGCGTGACAGGCTATTCCCTGCCTTGGGATCAAATCGGTTACTGGGCAGTTAAAATCGTTTCCGGCGTCCCCGAAGCTATCCCGTTTGTCGGTTCTTTGATGGTTGAACTGCTGCGTGGCGGTGTCAGCGTCGGTCAAGGTACTTTGACTCGCTACTACAGCTTGCACACTTTTGTGTTGCCTTGGCTGATTGTAGTCTTCATGCTGGCTCACTTCTTGATGATTCGCAAGCAAGGTATCTCTGGCCCGTTGTAAGTTTTGAGTTGTGGGGGCGGTATTTTTTTTGCCCCCCCGCCCAATTGTGAGTTGAAAATTCAGAATTCATCACTCATGATATTTATTTACGGCTAATACTTCCTGCGATCGCGCCGCTGATTCAAACTAACGAATACAGCGGAATCCCAGGCCCGGGTAAAACTAAAAGGAGAACACTCTCACTATGTCTATTATCAAAAAACCAGATTTGAGCGATCCCGCGCTCCGCGCTAAGCTCGCTAAGGGCATGGGTCACAACTATTACGGCGAACCAGCTTGGCCTAATGACTTGCTCTACGTTTTCCCTATAGTCATCATGGGAACGATTTCTCTGTGCGTGGGTTTGGCTGTACTAGACCCGGCTTTGGTTGGCGAACCTGCTAATCCTTTTGCTACTCCGCTGGAAATTCTGCCGGAATGGTATTTGTGGCCTGTGTTCCAACTCCTGCGCGTTTTGCCTAACAAATTGTTGGGTATTGCTTGCATGGCGGGCGTTCCCGTTGGCTTGATTTTGATTCCGTTCATCGAGAATGTTAACAAGTTCCAAAATCCGTTCCGCCGCCCTGTTGCTACTACTGTTTTCCTGTTGGGAACTGCTGTAACTCTGTGGTTGGGTATTGGTGCTATTTTCCCGATCGACAAATCTTTCACACTGGGTCTTTTCTAAGATTTAAGTTTGCTTGATTTTGACGCCTGCGGGTTTCCTGTAAAGTGCTTTTGTACTGGTAGGAAACTTTAGTGGGCGTCATTTGATTTTAGATTTTAGATTTTAGATTTTAGATTTATCGTTCTAAAAGTTAATAATTATCCGTAATTAATTGTAAGCTGAGGCGCATCTAAATTTGACAATCAAATCACATCAAGTTTCTTGTGGGGTGGGCGTCCCGCCCGCCCAAAAATACAATGCAAGATGCGTAGCAGCTTAGGCGCAACGGCTTCTGAAAGTGCCGGTTACCGACTCGACCCTACACCGCCCTAGGGTCAAATTCCATTAAATTTTATTGCGAATGCTGGACAAAGAGACCGAGAATATGTCGCGTAAGCCCTGGGTATCTTTTGATAACTGCGGGAATTTCAGACCTATAGAATAATAGCAACTGTCGAAGGTGCAAGCTATGTCCTCAGAGAAACAGTTAATTCTTGATTTTGCCCAGGCAGACGCGATGAAATCGATTCTCCCGAGTCCCTCAATCCTATCGAGTCACGGCACAAAATGGGAGGGAATTCACGTCGAATATCACCGTCAGCCAGCAGACGAAACTCCCGAACACTGTTTCCAACAACACAACATTGGGCTGATACTCAATTCAGTTACAGTAAACGGAATACTCAACGGGAAACACTACGGTAGCGAACCGTGGCAAAGAGGAGAAATTTTCATCGGTGGTGCTGGTACTGATTTCCAGTCAGGTGCAGTCGAAGATCCTGAATTTATAGCGATCGCGATCGACCCTACCGACTTCGACAAAACAGTTTACGAATCGACCAATTCAAACCTCATTGAAATTATACCGCACTGGAAAATCAGCGATCCGTTGATTCTCGGCATTGGCTGGGCCCTCAAAACCGAACTCGAATCAGGTGGATTAAACGGTACTCTTTATGTCGATGCACTGAAAAACGCGCTTTCAATGCACATACTTCACCGCTATTGTGCACAAAAACCGCATAGGCGAGATTTTGAAGGCGGTCTCGATCCTGTCAAATTGCAGATTGTTATTAACTACATAAATGACTACCTAAACCGAGATTTGCACATAGCTGAACTGGCTAACTTAGTGCAGATTAGTCCTTATTATTTCAGTCGTTTGTTCAAACAATCAATTGGAGTCACTCCCCATCAATACGTCACCCAGTGCCGGATTGAGAAAGCCAAACAGTTGTTAAAAAGGCAAGATTTATCAATAACATATATCTCGGAGCAAGTCGGGTTTCACGACCAAAGTCACTTTAGCAAAACTTTCTGCAAAATCGTCGGTTTGACTCCTAATAAATATCGCGCTCAACTTTAACAGCGATTTGTCGTTGGGTGGGGGCAGGTTTATGAGATTGTCGGTTTTAGGCAATTATTGTCGGTGAACCTGCCCCTACAGGAATTATATCTATTTGACCGGACATGATATTAATCCTGTAGGGGCGGGTTTACCAATATCTCTAATAGAAACGAGAAAGCCTGTAAACCCGTCCCGGCCTTTAATCGCGGTCGATTGACTACAAAAACCGAGTCCGTAGCCCGTGTTACAATTTTTAATCAACAATCCGAGAAATTTCGCAAGAAAATGGTATTTTCCGTAAATTTTTCGCAAGAATTTACTATACAGCAGAGCTCGTACTTGTATATACTTAGTCGCATAACATAAACCAGGGGTACCAGCTATGAACTCTCAAAATCAACAGGCATCTTACGGTCAAATTCCCTTAAGTTTTATTGCAAATGCTGGACAAACAGACCCGAATGTGAAATTCCAGGTGAAAGGTGCCGGTCACAGCATCTTTTTTAGTCCAAACGAAATTTCTTTCGTCGCTTTCCAGCAACCCAATGAACCGGGGAACCAAGCCACAAATTCTTCAATTGTCCGCAGCAGCTTAGCCAACAGCAACCCGAATCCCACAATTTCCGGGCTGGAACAATTACCGGGAGTTGCTAACTTTCTGTTAGGCGAAGATTCTAGTCAATGGCAGACTAATGTGCCTACTTTTAACGGCGTTGTTTATCAAAACGTCTATCAAGGAATTGACCGCGTTTTCAAAGGCACAGAAGGACAACTTAAGAGCGAGTTTTTAGTTGCACCTTTTGCCGATCCGAGTCAAATTAAGATGAACTATACTGGTGTTAACGACATCCGGTTGCGTGACGATGGAGCACTAATATTAGAGACACCGCTAGGCGAATTAATTGATAACGCACCGATAGTTTATCAGGATCTCAACGGACAGCGGGTGAATGTTCCTGCCGCTTACAATTTATTAGGAAACGGTCAAGTTAATTTTAGTTTGGGATATTTTGACCCCACTCAACCCCTAGTTATCGATCCGGTTTTAGCTTACTCGACTTACTTAGGTGGCAGCGGCTTGGACTCTGCCAACCGCATGACTGTAGATAGCACAGGTGCGGCTTATATTATCGGCACTACTGTTAATAATTTTACTACTACTCCTGGTGCTTTTCAAACTACGCCAGGGGCTCAAGCTGATTTCTTAGTTACCAAAATTAACCCCGAAGGAACGGCCTTAGTTTACTCTACTTATATGGGCGGTGCTGGCAATGAATACGGTTTTGGGATTGCGGTAGACAGTCAAGGAAATTCTTATTTAACCGGACAAGTCGATCCAGGTTATCCAACTACACCGGGTTCTTTTCAACCTACAGCACCTAATTACACTGCTGCGGTAACTAAACTCAATGCAGCCGGCAATGCGTTAGTTTATTCTACCTTTTTAGGCAATAGCAGCAGCGGCGCCCTAGGCAACGGCATTGCGGTAGACAGTAACGGTAATGCTTATGTTACCGGGCTCACAGGTGGCAACAACAGTTCCCCCCCTGTAGTAAATGGCGGTTTCCCCACTGCCAATGCCTCCCAACCTGTATACGGAGGCGGAATTGATGCGTTTGTTACTAAAGTCAATCCAACTGGCAGTGGTTTAGTTTACTCTACTTATTTCGGCGGTTCTGGTCGCGAAGACGCTCAAGCCATTGCCATAGATAATAATGGTAATTCCTACATTACTGGCATTACTTATTCGACTGACTTGCCGGGGAAAGATTTAGGCTTTCAAAATTCCCTTGCAGGTAGTTATGATGGTTTTGTCGCTAAATTTGACGGGAATGGTGCGCGCGCTTATTCCACTTATTTAGGTGGCTTTGGCGAAGATAAAGGTGCTGATATCGCTGTAGATAGTGCTGGAAATGCCTATGTTGTCGGAATTACCACTTCAACTGAGTTTCCGACTAAAAATGCAGTTCAAGCGACTTATGCAGGTGGTGCAAATGATGCTTTTGTCATCAAGTTAGGCCCTCTAGGTAACAATGCGATTTATTCAACTTATTTGGGCGGCAGCGGAGATGACAACGGCCATCGCATTACTCTAGACAGTGCAAATAATGTTTACGTGACAGGAGATACGACTTCGACTAATTTTCCGACTAAGAATGCTATTCAAAGTGTCAGCGGCGGCGGGAAAGATGCTTTTGTCACGAAAATCAATTCATCGGGTTCTGCTTTAGTTGATTCTACTTATTTTGGCGGCAGCGGGGACGACTACGGTAATGGTATTGCGGTAAATAGTTCTGATGCAGTTTATGTGGCTGGTTCTACTGCTTCTACTAATTTACCAACAGCAAATCCTTTTCAAGCGGCGAATGGGGGAGGTGACTTTGATGTTTTTGTTACTAAAATAATTGCTGGGGGGCCGCAGGTAAAGATTGTTGAGTCGGGCGGCAGCACTAATGTAGCAGAAAGCGGCACGACTGATACTTATACAGTTGTGTTGAGTAATCAGCCTACTGCAAATGTGGCGATCGCACTTAATACCGACACTCAAATTCAACCGATTGCTGGCATTACTTTCACTCCAACTAACTGGTTTTTACCGCAAACGGTGACAGTCAGTGCAGTTAATGATAGCCTAGCAGAAACTTCGCCGCACAGCGGCCCGATCGCTCACAGTGCTATCAGTACCGATACTAATTATAACGGGACTACTGCCAGTTTTACTGTTAATGGCACTCCTGGCAATACCGTCAATGCTAATATTACCGATAATGACACCGCAGGCGTTAGCATTACTCCCACTAACACGACTGCGACGGAAGGCGGTGCAACTGGAACTTATACCGTTAAATTAAATACCCAACCGATCGCACCTGTTACCATTAACTTGGCTACAGGCAGTGAAATTCAACCAATTACCGCACTTACTTTTACCACTACTAATTGGAATGTCGATCAAACTGTTGCGGTGAAAGCAGTTGACGACAATTTAGTTGAAGGAAATCATGCAGGTGCGATCGCCCATACTGCTACCAGTACCGATACTAACTATAACAGCATCACAATTCCGGCTGTTAGCGTCGCCATTACGGATAACGACACGGCTGGTTTCAGCATTGCACCTACGAACATAACTGCTACAGAAGGCGGTGCAAATGGCAGTTACAAAATCCAGCTAACTTCGCAACCAACTGCACCGGTTACTATCAGTTTCAATACTGGCGACCAACTTAATCCGATCGCCACACCTATTACTTTTGATAGCACTAACTGGAATGTTGCGAAAACTGTCACGGTTAGTGCGCTCGACGACAATCTAGCACAAGGAACCCACAGCGGCACGATCGCTCACACAGTTACGAGTACCGACGCGAATTATAACGCGAAAGTCATTCCCAATGTGACGGCATCAATTACAGATAACGACAGTCCCGGTATTTCTATTGTGCAATCAGAAGGCGAGACAGCTATTGCTGAAGGCGGTGCAACCGATAGCTACGGCGTACTTCTGACTACCGCACCTACTGCAAACGTCACGATTAATTTTGACACGGGCAGTCAAATTAATGCGATCGCACCTATCACTTTCACGCCGAATAATTGGAATGTAGCGCAAAATGTCACTGTTACGGCGATCGATGACAGCATAGCCCAAGGAAGCCGCAGCGGCACGATCGCTCATACGTCTGTCAGTACAGACACTCAGTATAACAACCTGACAATTTCTCCCGTGACTGCCACGATTGCTGACAACGACACGACGGGTGTGAGTATTTCACCGGAGAGCACAACTGCTACAGAAGGTGGTGCCACAGGCAGTTATACACTCAAGTTAAATTCGCAGCCAACTGCACCAGTTACTATCAGTTTTGATGCGGGAAATCAAATAAGTGCGATCGGTGCAATTACCTTCGACGCTACTAACTGGAATGTTGCCAAATCCGTGACAGTAACGGCTACAGACGATGTGGCTGTGGAAGGAAATCATGCGGGGGCGATCGGGCATACTGCTAGCAGTAGCGATGTTAAATATAACAGCATCACCATTTCCCCTGTTAATGTCGCCATTACTGACAACGACACTGCCCCAACGCCAACCCCAACACCGATCACCCCAACACCTCCAACACCTCCAACACCTCCAACACCGATCACCCCAACACCTCCAACACCTCCAACACCGATCACCCCAACACCTCCAACACCAACCCCAACACCAACCCCAACACCAACCCCAACACCTGCTGGAATTACCGTTAATCCTGTAAGTGGATTAATCACGACAGAATCAGGCCAAACCGCAACATTTAACCTTCAACTAAACAGCTTAAACATCCCACCTACTGGCGATGTGAAAATAGATTTAGCAAGTTCCAATACAGCAGAAGGAACAGTTTCCCCGCAATCGCTTACCTTCAACTCTACTAATTGGAATCAGCCGCAAACAGTAACGGTAACAG
The DNA here is from genome assembly GCF_036702355.1 of Microcoleus sp. D3_18_C4. NCBI lineage: Bacteria > Bacillati > Cyanobacteriota > Cyanophyceae > Oscillatoriales > Microcoleaceae > Microcoleus > Microcoleus sp. D3_18_C4. The sequence continues at coordinate 8,067 of NZ_JAUBTF010000043.1, read as the reverse complement.
GCGTTGACGACTTTGCTATTGACGGTGATCAAGCTTACACCATTGTTACTAGCCCTGCTGTCAGTACGGATAACAGATTTAACGGATTAAATGCGTCCGATGTTGCTGTCACCAATAACGATAATGACAGCAATATTCCAGCACAAGACTTAGCTGGAAACACATCAGCTACAGCCCGTACAATCAATGCAAGTTCCGATCTCAAAAACTACCCGGATTCAGTAAGTAGGAACGATCCAGATTACTACAAATTCACGATCGGTGCTGACAATGACTTCAACTTGTCAGTCAGCGGCTTCACGGGAGATATTAATCTTGAATTGCTTGACAGCGATCGAAATGTCATCTCAACTGCAATAAGTTCTGGCGCTGGCTCAAAATTAATTAACCGCCTTTTGGAACACGGCACTTACAGCATTCGAGTTTCTTCAGTTAATAGCGCGGAGAGTCAATACAATTTGAATTTGTCCGCTGTACCTCGTCTTGCAGGTGTCACAACTACAGGATATGAAGGCCCTGCCGTCACAAATCCGCAGTCAAATTCACCTAGCAGCAGCATTTTGAGCGGCATCAACAACAATCTAGTCACTAACAATCTATCCACTTCCCTGATTGATAGCAATTTCCTCGACTCAGTGCTGTTTAGTGGTGTTGGTGGCAATAGTAATGCTTCAAGTTTCGTTAATAACTTCCTCCCAGCAGACTTTTTTGGTAGTTTTGACGGCAGCGGCAACGACCCCTATCATGAGAAACCTGCTAGTGTATCCAGCGCGCAAATAAATTTGGATAAATTCCGCGCCACACCACGTTTTTCCGGTATTGACGGCAGTGGTTTCTCTGTAGCGGTATTAGAGACTGGCATCAACTTAAACCACCCATTCTTTGGCCCTGACAGCGACTCAAACGGCATCAGCGATCGCATCGTTTATAACTACGATTTTGCCGACGGCGACGCGGATGCTAGCGACAAAGACGGACACGGATCGAACATTGCCAGCATTATTGCTTCCCAAGACCCAACCTATACAGGGATGGCACCTGGGGCTAATATTATCGGTCTAAAAGTGAGAAAGGATAATATACAGGGTAGTGACGAAATTAATAAGTTTCCGTATGTTGAACAAGCTTTGCAGTGGGTATTGCAAAATGCAGATACTTACAACATTGCCAGCGTTTGTATGGCATTCGGCAGCGGTGAAAATTTTCCCACCAGTCAAACTTCACTCTACGGTATAGGAGATGAACTGGCAGCATTAGCGGCGAAAAATATAATTGTTGTCTCTTCATCAGGCAACCGTTACTACCCGTACCGGAATGAGCCTCCAGGTGTAAACTACCCTTCAGCAGATCCGAATTCGCTGTCGATTGGCGCGGTATACAATTCCAACATTGGTTCTTTCTCTTTGGGAAATTATTTTGCGAATAAGCCTGGTGAGACTGGGAAATTGGTAACAGCAAATACCACTGCTGCTGATCGCATTGCTCCTTTTTCTCAGCGTAACGGGACATTAACCACAGTTTTTGCTCCAGGAGCACCCATCACCGGGGCTGGCAAAGATGGCGATATAAACGAGAGAAGTACCTATCACGGTACCAGTCAAGCTACAGCCCACATTGCCGGAATTGCAGCATTAGCCCAACAGTTAGCACAGAAAGAATTAGGTCGCAAACTGACACCAAAGGAGTTTGCCAATCTTTTAAAACAAACCGGTGTCACTATCAACGATGGCGACGATGAAGACGACAACGTTAAACATACAGGTCTTAATTTCAAGCGCGTCGATGTGCTGGCTTTGGGTGAAGCTATTGCTGGAGGAGGTGTTGTTCAGAACCGTCCGCCACAAGAAAAGATTCATTTAGACTATTTCATTAAGGAGTTTAATCAAGACATTCAAAATGTCTACACCGATCCGGATGGCGACTTAATCTCTTACAAATTAACTCGAGAGGATGGCAGTCCTTTAACCAGCAGTTTCAACAGTAGCTGGCTGAGATTCTCTTTCGACTCTAACCAGAACACCATCAAATTTACTGGCACTCCACCCGTGTTTAATATTAATGGAAAACCATTGAGTTTTGTAAGACCGTTTAAGGTTAAGTTAACCGCCACCGACCCTGCAGGTGCAAGCAATTCTCAAACCTTCAAGATAACAAAATATAACGGTCGCTGGGTGATTGATAATTACATTGCAGGTGCCAAAGTATTTTTGGATGCCAATAAAAATGGTGTTCTTGATGCTAATGAACCCTCAACCAATACTGACAATAGCGGTTTATTTAATCTCGATATCCCCTTCGAGACTTTCGACAAAAACGCCAATGGGGAAATTGATTCAGATGAAGGAAATTTAGTAGCTTTTGGCGGAATTGATACTGCTACGGGTTTGCCTTTAGAAACGCCTGTTACTGCACCTGCTGACGCTACTGTGGTCACGCTGTTAACTACTCTGATGGTGGACTTAGTAGATAAGGGGATTGAGAGCGATCGGGCCGAATCTCTGGTCAAATCTGCTCTTGCCATTCCCGCCGACGTTCCGATCGCAGATTTCGATCCGATCGCGGCCACCAACGACACCGAACCGGGCGGCGTCGCAACTTTAGCAGCAATGGTAAAAGTTCAAAACGTCATCACTCAAACTGCTGCTTTGATTGACGGTGCTTCCAGTGCAGCTACTAACGAAATTGTCAAAGCTGTTGTCAGTTCAATTACGAGTCAAATTCAATCCGGCACTGTTTTAAACCTCAGCAACGCACTCGCTTTAGAACCAATCATTCAGCAAACTGCCGCGAAAATTGAGCAGATTGACCCCGGTTTCAACAGTCAAAAAGTCACCTCAATTACCTCGCAAGCTGCGACTGTAATGGCAACAGCAAATCAGCGCATTGATTCTGCTGTCTCCAACCCAATAGGAACATCAATTCCTGAATCAGTAGCCCGCGTCCAACAAGTAAGTTTGGGCGCAACAACTCAAGACTTCAAAGCAGTCGGTGCGGGAACTAAGACAATTGCCGAGGTAGTTACTGAGAATACTGGTGCTGCTTTAGATACGAAAATTCAAGCTGTGATATTACCTGCTGGGATTGCGACTCCTGTTGTCAGCGGCGATGCAGATTTGGGCAGCAATTCTCCCGATCGAATTCTCGGTACCAGCGGCGACGATATCCTGACTGGCGACAGCAGCAATAATGTTTTGATGGGTCTGAGGGGCAATGATTCCCTCGACGGTGGCGTGGGGAATGACACTCTTTTCGGCGGCAAGGCTAACGATACAATGCTTGGCGGTAACGGTGATGATGTCTTGTTTGGCAATCGCGGTGCTGACATTTTGAACGGCGGCGATGGCAGCGATATTCTGCTGGGAGGCAACGGTGATGATTTGTTGGATGGCGGTTTGGGAAATGATAGTTTGACGGGAGGGGATGGCAACGATCGCTTCTTGCTCTCTAGCAATTCGGGTATCGGTATTATCTTGGATTTTGAAGACGGAAAAGATTTGCTTTCTCTAGGCAACAATCTTAGTTTCTCCCAACTGTCACTTACTCAAGAAAACAGTGCAACTTTCATCCGTTTGTCAGCAACCGGAGAATTTTTAGCTGCTCTCAATGGCGTGACAGCTAACCAAATTAGCATCGCCGATTTCAGTTAAAAATTCCTGGTCGCACGGGTAGCCAGAAACCGGGTTTTTTACGACAATATTTCGCACTCACCCGCAGGTTCAGTAAAAAACCCGGTTTCTTTGATAAGTGCGTTCAGTTCAATGTCGATCGAGTAGTAGTGTATCCACCCATGAGGTTTTTGATATGAACGAAAACTCACAACCAATCTTTTTTCCTGTTTCTCGGTTTAAGTTGATCGTGATGTCCCTAGTAACCTTCGGATTCTATGAAATTTTTTGGTTTTATAAAAACTGGCAGCTATTAAAAACCGCAACAGGAAGAGACATTAGCCCCTTTTGGAGAACAGTTTTCAGCGGTATTTTTGGCTATTTTTTATTCAAAAAAATTAAACTTTGCGCTAAATCCTACTGTGTTTCTCCCAAGTTTAGTCCATTTTTGCTGACTATTGTTTGGATTGGGCTTAATATGTGTTTTCGAGTGCCAAACCCATACGGGTTAGTGAGTAATCTGTCTGTAATAGCTTTGCTTCCCGTTCAAGAGAGGGTGAATAAATTGAACTGTGTAGCAGCACGAAACCACAATCCTAACAGTCGATTTTCGGCAGGGAATATACTAACGATCGCTGTGGGAGGCAGCCTGACTGTACTTGCGATCGTCGGGATACTGATGCCAGCTTAGGTGCGATTTGCATCAGTTTCACAACTCGAAACATCAAAGATTACTGTTGTTAACTAATAGGTAAATTAATCATGTCTACCTTCAAGAACGCTGCCAACTTTCCTGCCGGCACAAATCCCCAATCCCTGACTGCCGAAAACTTTAATAACGACAATATCCCAGACTTAGCCATCAGCAGCGGAACCGCTGTTTCCCTATTAATAGGGAACAGCCAAGGAGGATTTGGCACTCCCACCAACGTGAATCAATCCAGTCGTACTCCCATCATATCAGGTAATTTTAACACCGATAATTTCTTAGACCTAGCCGTAACTAACTGGTCTGGTGGAGAATTTCCTAGTGGTTCCGTTTACATCTTACCGGGTACTGGTCAAGGTACTTTTGGCAACTCCACTAGCTTTAGCGCCGGGACAAACCCGCCCAGTGCGATCGGCGTAGGAAATTTTAACGCAGACAATTTATCAGACATAGTTGTAGCAGACATTAATGGTGGCGTTTCCATCGGATTACAAAACGCTCAAGGCAACGGTTTTGCTAGGGAGGAAAATATATCTCAGGTAGGGACAACTCCCACCGCGATCGCAGCGAGAGACTTTAACAGCGATGGCCGCCTCGATCTTGCCATCACTAGCAGCGGTTCTAACAACGTTTCCATCCTACTGAACACGGGAGGCGCTGGTGCAGACCGATTTTCAATCCCGGTAAATTATGCAGTTGGGACTAATCCAACATCCATTGCCGCAGAAGACTTTAACGGTGACAACATCCTCGATCTTGCCATCACCAACAGCGTTTCTAACAACATTTCCATCCTACTTGGCACCGGTCAAGGTGCCTTTGCCAATGCCACCAACTACGCAGCGGGAGGCGATAGTCCGACATCGATCGCAGTTGCCGACTTAAACGCCGACAGCAAACTCGATATCGCCGTGGCTAACAATCAATCAAACAACGTTTCTATTCTAACTGGAACCGGTCAAGGCACCTTTGGCAACCCCATTAACTACGCAGTTGGGACAAATCCAAAAGCGATCGCCATCAAAGATTTTAACGCCGACAACAAACCCGATATCGCCACCGCCAACAGCGGTTCTAACGATGTCTCGATCCTGCTGAATACCACCGTTGAGGTGAATTTCGGTGCCGCCACTTACAGCGGTACTGAAGGAACAACAGACACAGTAGTTAATGTTCCAGTCACCATCAGCGGCGGCACTCCCTTGGGCGATGTAGTTGTACCAATAGTCATCGACCCCAGCAGTACGGCTACCCAAAATTCAGACTACACTTTTTCACCAGCCACTCTCACATTCAGTGCAGGTACTAACACCCTGACTCAGAATGTTGCTGTCACTGTCAAAGCTGACAATATCCCAGAGAACGCCGAAACAGCAGTATTCAGCTTTGGTACGATTACTGATGGGATTGCAGGTACAACAAATCAAGCGACACTAACTATTCCGGCTAATGATGCCATAGATTACGCCATTGCTGCCGGTACTGCCAGCATCGCCGAAGGCAACACCGGCACTACTCCCGTTACTTTTATCGTGACTCGCAGTGGCGGGATTGATGCTGCCAGCAGTGTAAATTATGCAATTGGAGGAACTGCTACAAACAGCAGCGATTACAACAATATCGGCGGCACTTCAGGGGGAACTAGCATTACTGGTACGGTTAATTTTGCGGCGGGCGAAACATCGAAAACCATTACTTTAGATGTATTGAGCAATGCCATAATTGAACCGGAGAAAACTATTACTGTTACTCTGTCAAATTCGGTTGCACCCGGCCCGACTCCGACTATTACCGCTGCTGCCGCTACAACTACGATCGGTAATGATGACACTGCCGGAGTCACGGTCAATCCTGCCAGCGGATTAGTAACGACAGAAGCAGGCGACAGTGCTACATTTACCGTTAAACTTAACAGTCAACCCAGTGCTAATGTTAGCCTTGATTTGAGCAGTTCCAATCCCGCTGAAGGAACAGTTTCTAGCAATAGTTTAACTTTCACGCCTGCGAACTGGAATCAACCGCAAACGGTAACGGTGACAGGTGTAGACGACAGCGTTGCTGATGGCAGTAAAACTTACAATATTGTCACTGCTGCGACTGTCAGTACCGATACTAATTACAGCAATCTCAATCCCGATGATGTCAGCGCCAGCAACAGCGATAATGAAACTCCTGGCATTACGATTAATCCTACCAGCACGAATGCAACGGAAGGCGGTGCAAATGGAAGTTACAGCATTCAGTTAAATACTCAACCGATCGCACCTGTTACGATTAACTTGGCTACAGATAGTCAAGTTCAACCAATTACTGCACTTACTTTTACCGCTACTAATTGGAATGTCGCTCAAACTGTGCCGGTGGCTGCGGTTGACGACAGTTTAGTTGAAGGGAATCATGCAGGGGCGATCGACCATACTTCTACCAGTACCGATACTAACTATAACAGCATCACGATTTCCCCTGTTAGCGTCGCGATTACTGATAACGACAATGCGCCAACCCCAACACCTGCGTTACCGACACCAACACCTGCGTTACCGACACCAACACCTGCGTTACCGACACCAACTCCTGCGCTAACGACACCAACACCTGCGTTACCGACACCAACACCTGCGTTACCGACACCAACTCCTGCGTTACCGACACCAACACCTGCGTTACCGACACCAACTCCTGCGTTACCGACACCAACTCCTGCGTTACCGACACCAACTCCTGCGTTACCGACACCAACTCCTGCACTAACGACACCAACTCCTGCACTAACGACACCAACTCCTGCGTTACCGACACCAACTCCTGTAACCCCAGCGCCGACATCGGCGACACCTGTTGGTATTACTATTAACCCAACAACAGAATTAACTACTACTGAATCCGGAGGAAAAGCAACCTTTAATGTCAAACTCAACAGCCAACCTACTGCTGATGTCAAAATAGATTTAGAAAGTTCCAATGCAACAGAAGGAACAGTTTCACCGGCATCGCTTACTTTCAATTCTGCTAACTGGAATGCTTCACAAACAGTAACGGTAACAGGTGTTGACGACAGTGTTGCTGACGGGAATAAAGCTTACACCCTTGTTACCAGCCCTGCTGTCAGCAATGACAGTAAATACTCCGGCTTAAACGCAGCAGATATCGCCGTTACAAATACCGATAACGAAACCCTTTGGTGCGGTTTGGAAAAAGGATTAGACAAACTGGAAAACATTGTTAACGACCAACTGAATGCGTTCAAACTGCCAATCTTAGGACGACTAAGCGACATTTCTCCGAATTTTATTAGCAATTTCAAAAATAGTCTAGTCAATACCGTTAAAAATGCAACAGATTTCACGCCTAGTCAGCTAGAAAATAGCATTCAGGAGGTTGTTGGGTCGGCATTCGATGTTAAAGTCGAGAGTAGTTTAAATCCAAATGACAGTAACTTAGTCATTAAAATTGGCAAAAAATATCAGCTCGACAATATTACGTTTTCAGAAGATTTAGGGTTGCCCGCACTAGGCTTGAAAGTCGAAAACTCTCCTAAGCCCTGGAATCAAGTTGTCGCCTTCGCACCGACTGCAAATCTCTCTCGCTTTGCCAATTTATCTAATGATTTAGAAGCATCAAGCCTCAATTCCAATATCAGCAATTCAGCCACATTAGCACCGGTTACAGATAGTAGTAAGCTGTTGTGCCTTTAAATAGGGTATAATAAAAAATTAGTTTAGTCAATTTATACAAAAATGCCAGCTAAAAACC
>NZ_JAUBTF010000042.1:0-66970 GCF_036702355.1 Microcoleus sp. D3_18_C4 | reverse complement strand
TTTCCTAGCGGGTTCACTATTTTTATTAATTTTACCTCATTTTTAAATAGTCTCATACTTATTTGAAATGACTATACTACCCGTTTTTCAAAGGCGGCGACGTTGAGGACCTGCATTTCTACAATCACGGTTTTGTTGCCGGTAATCTTGGCTTTGACATCCAGGTAAGTGTCTTTCAATCCTGTAACGCTTCCCGCTGAATAAGGGTCAATTATTTCTAATTCTTGGATGGTTGGTTCTCCGTTATACAGCATTGCATTTAGGAAGCTGATTAAAATTTCTGGGTGTTCGGAAGAACAGAAGATTCTTTTGAATGCAAAGTCTGTTTTGGGGCTGATGAAACGCATATTATAGAAGGAAGAGGGAAGAGGGAAGAAGGAAGAAGGAAAATGCAATATTTTAGGAATTTTTAGGTGGGTAGTTGCGCTTTAGCACGCTTAGCGCAACTACGAAGTTTTTCAATTATCAGCCTGTGGCTTGAGTAGTAGTTGCAGGCGACATAACTAGCTTTCCAGTTATATCCATTGTTGCCAGTTTCAGCACTTCATTAAAAGCTAAACCCCGAATTTTGAGTTCCCACCGAATGCCTTTTGCTTTCATTCGCTTGGCTTTCCGCATATCGACATCAGCAGCTTTTTGATGCAAGAGCAAATATTTCATTGCTGCTGTAGCTTCGACTTTCGTGGGAAATGCAATATAAGTGATAAATCCGCCGTCCCAGTGATTGGCGTTGCGGACGCTGCTGATAGTCGCAACTCTCGGACTAAAGCGGTTCCAGTAAAAGTCGCTGTAGCCGATCGACTCTGTTTTTACTTGGAGTTTGTTTGCCATTTGACTTAACTCCTATAACCTTGTGTGCGGGGTTGGTAGTACCAATTTGCTGCTGTTACTATTATAGCAAATTATTCAATAATGGGGAATTGGAAATTAGGAATTGATGACTGTTAACTTTTGGCTGATGACAACAGCCAACAGCCAACTGTCAACTGTCAACTGCCAACTGACTAAAACCTCAATTCATATTCAGCAGTGACGCGGTTGTCTCCTTGAAAATTACTGGAACTCCTGAGTAAAAGTTTATCGCTCAATCGATAACGCACAGTAAATTCTGTCGGTTGATTTGCTGACAAAACTCGAATGATTGATGCTGAAATATTGCGTGTGATGTCAAACCCAACTTCTAAACCTAAACCGAGAGAACCCGCACCTGAACTGGAACTAGCACTTTGTGCTTCGTTGCCTCTAATCCGAGTGGGAAATAAGCGAAATTCGCTCAATCCTGTGGCGTTTGTAACCGCAGATTGAAGGTTGTTCAATAAACCTGCACCGGCTAAATTTGCGATCGCCAGTGTACTGTCTCCCTGTCCCAAAGTCTCCACGAAACTGCCGCCTAACAGCGCTACAATCTCTATTTCCGATCGACTCGGAGAACTCCTCAACTCCAGATTTTCCCCCAACTGAGAAGCCCTTCCCTGCACTAACGCTTGAACTCGGACACTCCGCACATTGCCGAAAGTTGTGGGTTCGTCTGCTATTTCAGAAGCTACAGATGTGCCGGGAATGCGGAACCGCGTTACTTCCTGCACCGAAGTTGCTAATCTCACATCCAGGGTCGGATCGAGTCCTTGTGTTGGTACAAAGGTCGCAGTCTGGGGGTATCCTCGATCGAGTCTAAACTGCGTCGTAAACAAATTCACCGACCCGGAAGTCAACCGAATCGTACCCTCCGGGCGAAGGTCATCTAAAGTTCCATTCACCGTCAAGCCCCCAGTCGCCTGAAAACTTAATATCGGCGCACTCGTTACCCGAATTCCCCGGCCCAAATTCAGCCGCAAATCGTTCAATCCAACTTCAAAGGAAGGGGAAGTCGGAGTCGCAGGGGAAGGAGAAACATCAGTCGCAGGGGAAGCAGAAACCTCAGTCGCAGCGGAAGGAGAATCAGAATCAGAAGCAGAAGAGGAAGAAGCTAACTGAGTTGTGCCGCCGGGACTCCGGAGAAATACTTCACCGTCATACAGTTCAATATTACCGCTCAACTGCGGGCGCCTAGCCGTGCCCCTTGCCTGCACTTGACCAACAACGCCACCGCTGTACAATCCTCTCAGGTTCACTGCCAACTTGTCGAGATTCACAGCCAGGGGATTATCCGCATCGACATCGCCCTCCGCGAAGGGCACAGACAGCGGAATTACACCCTGGGCCACAACTTGTCCCTGACTCAACTGTCCCCGAATTCCCTCTACCCGAATACGATCGCCCTCAAAGCGCACCGTCCCAGTTAGCCCTGTCAGCGGTTCTGGGAAGGCTTGCGCGCGGACGGTTGCATTTTCAAAATTCGCAATTCCTTGCGCTACAGGGTCTTGCAGCGTTCCTCCCACGCGAATTTGCACCTGTCCCTTGCCGCTGACCCACGCAACTTGCGGAGTCAATACATTAATAATTGCCAAACCTTCATTTTGCAAATTCGCCCTCAAATCGATTTGATTGCTGTCAGCTTTCACGGCTGCAAACGGCAACTCAAAAGGCAAACTTCCGGCGACTTCAATCGGTTCGGTTTGAGTTACCAAAGCGCTGCCGCCAAAATTCAGGCGGGCATTGCTGTAACTGAAACTGCCGTCGGCTTGTTTAATCGGTTCTCCGTTTAACGTACCGTCAACCAAACTCAATTCTCCGGTGGCTTGCGGGTTTTGCAAACTGCCGGCCAAATTCGCCCGCAAATTCAAATTTCCCGTGACATCCACAAAAGGCAATTCCACCAGTTTTGCCAACTCTTCCACGGGCACATTTTCTACCCGCAACTGCCCGGATTGAGCTTTTTGCCCAAGTTGTCCCGAAAAGCCGATCGCACTTTTGCCCGATCTAATTTCCAAAGGCAAAACAGTTAAGATCCCGTCCTGAAAACTGCCTTCAAGGCTGAACGTTTCAGCGACATATTCTCCCCACTGCCAGTTATCACCTTTCACATTAAATTGAGCTTCCACACCCGTTTGCAAAGAACCGGCGACAGCAATTTCCGCGCCAAAAGTGCCTTGCAATTGGGATAAGGGAGGCAATTTTTCTGATGTTTCCACTGCTTGCTGCTGCTGCAAAAGTATTTCAATTTCTGCCAAACGGCGCAACTGTTCGATTAGCGGGGCTTCTGGTTCTCCGACTGCTACAGTTTGCACGTCGCCACTGTCACCGTAAACAGGAGGTTTTAGGCCTCTCGCCAAGTCGCCTAAATTGAAATATTGCAAAGCGGTTAAAACCTGCTGCAAATTGCCTTGCTGGACGTTAACTTTCCCGGCAAATTGCGGGTTTTTGCCTGTTTGAACATTACCGGAAATTAAGTATTGACCGCTGCCTTGGCGGAATATGCCATTTGTGAGAGTGGCGCTGCCGTTAGCGTAGCTGAATTCGGCTTGGAAACTGTCACCTTTAATGTAGCCGATCGCCGGTTGGGCGATCGCAATTTGTCCGCTTGCTTGCAAAGTCGCCGGATTTAACGGCATCTTCCAACCGGGGACATTTACTTGTCCCGAAACCGTACCAGTTATCGGCCCCAAACCTGCCTCTTTCCCAGGTGATAGATTCAAAGCAGCGAGGGGAAAATCGCTTAAATTAACTCGCAAAGTTTCTCCCTGGGTTTGGCCCCTAGCCACGGATTCCCCGCGTTGAATTAAGAAAGATGTCGGCAAAAAAGATTGATTTAAAGCTACTTCGATTTTGTCGCTGGCGCCGGCCAAACGCAAATCTACACTTTTCCCAGCATCCGCATTCACACTCCCCGCCAGTACCGGGTCAAAAGCGATTTGATTTACTGCTAAATCCCGCACTTCCACGTCGCCAACTAAGCTGAGGGCGGCGAGGGTTCCGGTGAGGCTGCCGGTAAAATCGACATTGCCGCGCAGGGGCTGGTTTTGCTGTGAGGAATTTTTGTCCGCAATTGTAGACAAAAATCCTAGTTGTTCTGCTGGTAAGGCTGCCAGATTAAAGTTGGCGAGTCTGACATCCAAATCTAAGTTGGAAATTGAGGGCCCTCCTTTACCTTCGAGTTCGACGTTAACAAAGCCGTTTGCTGTCAAACCGGGAGTTGTGGCGTTCTCAATTTCCACTCGTTTGCCGTCCCAATTAAATACTGCCTCGAAAGGTTGTTTCAAAAACGGCAATTCCGAGATGCGGAAACTGCCGCCGGCGCGAACTGTTTGTGGGGAACCGGCAATCGGGCCGGATAAATTGATATTGCCGTTAAACAGTCCTGCAAGCTGGGGGAGATTTTGGGTACTGGAGACTACACCTCCGGTTTGCAAGCTTTGGCGCTGGGCTTCAAAGGCTTGCTGGAAGCGACTTAGAGCAATTTGCTCGCCCTCAATAGACGCGCGCCAATTCCCGGATTCTGCGCTGCCTTTAGCATTGACAATTCCTCCGCCGTTGGCGAGTCGAATTTGTCCGTCGCCGTTGGCGGTGATGTTGTTGGCGGTTAGATTATCTACTGTTCCCAAAATGCGGACTTGGCCGTTGAGGGTTCCGTTTATTTCTGGCGGTAAATCCGCTGTCAGCAAACCTGTTTGTTTGAGGGTTTGTTCTAAATTACTGACGGCAATTCCGTTGGTTTCTAGCAATGCTTGCAAGTTGCCGTTTTCTAATTTGGCCGTAGTATCGATCGCCCCGAGTCGATCGACCACAATCACTCCTTCTCCGCTAGCATTAATTCCCTTCGCTGTCAAGTTATCCAAACTACCCGCTGCTTGGAATTCGCCGTTAACTCTGCCGTCAAATCCTTTAGGCAAAGTCGCCGTTAGTGGAAACAGTTGGAGATTGCGAACAGTTTGTTCTAAGCGACTGAGAATAACTCGATCGGCATCGGCGAAAGCTTGCCAGCGTCTGTCTTCTAATTTACCTCTAAAAGCAAGAGTACCGTCCCCTATATTGAGTTTCCCGCTGCTGCTGACGCCTATGTCGGCGGCGGTTGAATTATCAAGACTACCGCTGGCTTGAATTTGATTGGATATTTGTCCGTCAAGCGATTGGAGATTTTGGATTTGGGATTTTAGATTGTTGATATTGGCGACTGTTTGGGGATTGTCAGCAGCGAAAGCTAAGCCAACATCTAACAGGGGCAATCCTAAATCTCCTAAGCGTTTGATGGAAGTGCGATCGGTTTCTGCGGTTCCCTGCCAGTTTCCGGCTACCAATTCTCCTTTTAAATTAACATCACTGCCGGCAAGATTGAGTCTGCCGTTGCCGCTGGCATTGATGCTGCTAGCCGTCAAATTGTCAAGACTTCCCGATGCTGTAAATTGACTCGATAGCAGTCCGTCAATCGATTTTAGATTTTGGATTTTGGATTTTAGATTGTTGAGATTGGCAGATTGCTGATTTTCGGGACTAAATGCTGAAGCCACATCTAAAATCGGCAGTGTCAAATCTACTAAGCGGTCGATGGAAGTGCGATCTGTTTGTGCTGTTACTTGCCAGTTTCCCGCTACCAATTCTCCGTTTAAATTCACATTGCTGTCGGCAAAATTGAGCCTACCGTTGCCACTAACATTGATTCCGCTAGCAGTCAAATTATCAACATTGCCCCCCACTCGAAATTCACCTGCTAGCTGCCCGCCAATCGATTTTAGATTTTGGATTTTGGATTTTAAATTGTCTACATTTGCGGTCGTTTCCCCTGTTAAAAACGGCAATCCAATATCAATTAATTGATTAACAGCTACTTTATCAGTGTTGCCAATAACTTGCCAGTTACCCGATTCTAGTTCGCCATTAACATCAACAATACTGTCAGCAATATTCAGCGTTCCTTTGCCCGTCGCAGCGATCGCATTTAAACTCAAATTGTCCAGAGTTCCCGCAGCTTCGGCGGTTCCGCTGAACAAACCTGCTAGTTCAGGAGGCAAATTAAGGTCGGGCAGGACTTGCTGCAAACTGTTGAGATCCACACCATTGCCCTCGATCAAAGCTTGCCACTGACGGTCTTTTAACGCAGCATCCACGTTCACAGAAGCGTCGCCAATTTTCACAACCGTATTTTGCAAATCCGCCGAATTTCCTCCGGCTCGAATTTCGCCCGCTGCAGGGAAAGTTCCTTGCGGTGCTTGCCATTGAACTCTCGCTTGAATGTTGTCTAACGGGCCGAAAATTTGAGCTTTTGCGGACACCGTGCCAATATTAACACTAGCAGGAATTGGGAGATCGTAAATTTGGGCGATCGCGTCTCCGGGTACATTTTCAGCTTGCAAGTCAAACACTAAACCCGATCGCGAATTCTCCTTTGATAAAGCTAGATCGACTTCACCTTTGCCGCCAATTTTACCACCCGCCGCCGGCACTACCAAAATATCGCTCACAGTCAAAGCTAAAGAGGAAAACGGGGGAATAGAAGATTGAGAATTGGGAGTTGGGGTTTGAGCCATTCTCCCGCGTTCCAATTTGAAATTAGTGCTAATATTGTTTAATTGCAGTCGATCGACCGTAGTAGGTTTTGTCGAGGCGATCGTACCTGTCAGCACCGGCATTGCAACTGTTCCAGTCAGCTTGGCATCCGCCTTCACTTCCCCCGCCACAGCCACGGGTAATACTACTTTCTTCCCTAACTCTGTCTCCACCGCACTGACAACACTTGCCAAAGCGACTGGTTGCACGTTCGTTGTCAGATTGAAGCTAGCGTTCTCCAAATTAAAATTGGTTCCAGTGGCAACTGTTCCTGCTATTCTAAGCGGAATTAAACCGTAATTAGCCGCCAGACTATCGACAATCACATTAGTTCCCTGAAACCGCAACTGACCGCTGCTATTTTGTATGATTTGTTTCAGCGGGGAAATACTCGCTTGCACTCCCCCAAAACTAGCCACTCCGGTAATTCCCGATACTTTATTATCTCGCAATTGCACGGTTAAATTGCCATTAGCCAGACCTTTTTGTAAATAAATGCCGGGAAGTTTTAGCAAGCGAGCGAGGTCGGGCAAAGGCAAATTTTGACCTTGCAACTGCACGTTAGTTTGAGCGGCAGGTAAAATAGAATCAGCTTTAAGTATAAAATTATCGCTGTTAGTAAACTGACCGTTTAGTTCGTAGAGAACGCGCTGATTTTGATCGCGAAATAGAGCACTGCCATTTTTCAAATTTACAGAAATCGGAGCCGAAGTTTTCTGCCCGACAGCAGGATTCGGCACCAAAACTGCGGCGGCATTTTCAGCTCGAATTGCCTCAACTTCAGTTTTAAATAAACCCGGAGATTTTTGCTCCCTAGTTGGAATATTAACCCAGCGGCCCTCAGCCTCCTGTTCGATATAAGCGTTGGGTTTAACTAAGGTAATATCTAATTTGAGAGTGCGGTTGAACAGCAGTGGCCAGATTGAAAATTGCACTTCCACTGCTTCTGTAGAAGCGTAATCGGGATCGGTAGGAGTTGCAGGTAAAGTCGATCGACCAAACCGCAAACCTGTCAGAGAAAATCCCTCCAAACGTCCGAGTTGCACAGGTCGCTTCAGCAACTGACTGACTTCCGTTTCCACCAAAGGAGCTAACTTTTCCCGCACCCACTGGTATCCTACCGCCGCCCCCACCAAGGCGAGAATACTTAATCCCGTACCGCTAAGCAGCAGCAGACGCCACCAGCGGCGATGGGGACGGGGTGCGAGTTGATTTTTGTTATCGTCCGAGTTAGTCATGGGTGTTTCTCAAAAATCAGAGAATTCAGGAATTATAGGAAATCAGCCGATTTTAGACAGGTATAATCTCTGTGATTCGCCAGGGTGGCTTCTGCCTTTGGTAGACTCAGAAGTGAGGTCGGAAGTGCCGATCGGGCCCAACGAAGGCAAAAGGCACGTCCCACTCCAGGGTAGACTCCAGAAACCTTTACCGAACTTAATCAAAACACGCAACATCACCTAAAACCAAGTCCTCCAACTCCTCCAAATCCTCTAGATTCCCCCCGCAGTGCAGGATCGGTGGTCAATCTAAAATCTAAAATATAAAACCAAGTAGTCCAAATGCCCCAACTCCTTTCGATCCCGCCGGTGCAGGATCGGTGGTCAATCTAAAATCTAAAATATAAAATTTAAAATCGGTTGCCCGATCGCTTCTAAGATAAAAAAACGGTGGTTAAGAAGGTCTTTAAAACTTATGCGAGTGTTCGTCTTACTCTTCAATGCCCGCACCGAGAATGAGGGAATTCATACCATTCAACTCGGCGATCGCAACAAAGTTCTGATGTTTGAGTCAGAAGACGACGCCACCCGCTTTGGCGTGATGTTGGAAGCTCAGGATTTCCCCGAGCCCACTGTCGAGGCGATCGACGAGGAGGAAATTAAGGAGTTCTGTGACAGTGTTGATTATGATTGGGAACTTGTGCCCGCGGGCGCGCTGGCTATTCCGCCAGAAGATAATGTAACACAGACTCAGTGGCAGCCGGAGTCCGATCCCGAAGCCGAACCTGATTCTGAGGTTTCCCAAAACGAACTGGATTCTATTCGCCGCCGACTCGAAGGACTTTTGTAATAGGAAGTTCGGCAACGAGTAGTGTACGGGATTTAACGGATTGATATTGAGATTCGAGGTGAAGACGGAAAAGGGAAGAAGGCAGGGCGGTTTCATTCTCAGGGAAATCATCGTTTTGTAGGGGTAGTGTCCCCGTGCCTACCCCCTCCACGGACTAGCCGACAACTGACAATTAACAACTAACAAAAAATGAAGAATTTGGAAGAACGGGGCCATCTGCTGACTGAACAGGTGAATGCCAACAGCGAGAATTTAGACCAACTCAGTTCGATCGAATTAGTGGACTTGTTCAACCGGGAAGACGCCCAAACCTTAAGCGCGATCGCCCGTGCCCGCGAACAGTTAGCCCAAGCGATCGACATTGCAGCCGAGTCTCTGCGTCAAGGAGGTCGCCTGTTTTACGTCGGTGCGGGTACTTCCGGGCGTTTGGGGGTGCTGGATGCGGCCGAGTGTCCCCCCACCTTCTGCACGCCACCAGAACTCGTACAGGGCATAATTGCCGGGGGTGCGGGGGCTTTGGTGCGGAGTTCGGAGGATTTGGAGGATCGGGCTGAGGATGGGGCTGAGGCGATCGCCCACCGTCACATTACCAACTTAGATGTGGTTGTGGGGATTACGGCTGGAGGTACGACGCCGTTTGTCGCGGGCGCTTTGCAGGCGGCACGCCAGCGGGGGGCGAAAACTGTGTTTATGGCCTGCGTACCCGTCGAACAAGTCAATTTTGAGGCTGATGTTGATATTCGGTTGTTGGTTGGCCCGGAGGTAGTGGCGGGTTCGACGCGCTTGAAAGCCGGTACAGTAACAAAAATGGCTTTGAATATCATTTCGACTGGGGTAATGGTGAAGCTGGGGAAGGTTTACGGCAATCGGATGGTTGATGTGGCGGTGACTAATAAGAAATTGCGCGATCGGGCTGTGCGGATGTTGCAGGATTTGACTGATTTGAACCGGGATGAGGCGGGTTTTTTGCTCGAAAAAAGTGGCAAGTCGGTTAAATTAGCTTTGATGATGCACTGGACTAATTTGGAGAAGGAAGAGTGCGATCGAATTTTGGGCGAGTTTCAAGGGAATTTGCGATCGGCTGTAGCATCAATTAGTCAGTAGTCATTAGTTATTAGTCATTAGTCAGTTGTTATTTGTTATTCCCCATTCCCCATTCCCCATTCCCCATTCCCCATTCCCCCTATGATTACCCTAACAAACTACAAAATCACCGCCCAAATCCATGAAAGCTTTAACTCCCTTGTTTATCGGGGAATTCAGCTTGAGGGTGAGACACCAGTTATGCTTAAGGTTCTCAAAGCGGACTATCCCACCCCAGCCCAACTCACTCGCTACAAACAAGAATATGAAATCAACCGCAGCTTAAATATTGATGGAGTCGCCAAAGTTTACAGTTTAGAAAATTATCAGAATACCCTGGTAATGAGTTTAGAAGATTTTGGCGGATCGTCACTCAGTATATTAATCACTGAACATAAATTTTCCCTGCTTCAATTTTTGGAAATGGCAGTCAATATCACCGCTATTTTAGGTGAAATCCATGCGACCAATATTATTCATAAAGACATCAACCCCTCTAATATTGTTCTTAACCCAGAAACGGGGCAAGTCAAAATCATAGATTTTGGTCTATCAACAGTTTTAACCCGCGAAAGCACCACTCTGAAAAATCCCAATGTCTTAGAAGGCACTCTTGCCTATATGTCACCAGAACAAACTGGCAGAATGAACCGCAGTTTAGATTACCGGACAGACTTTTATTCCCTCGGTGCAACCTTCTACGAACTCCTTACCCATCAACTGCCATTTGAGAGCACAGATGCACTAGAATTAGTTCACTACCACATTGCCAAACAGCCAACTCCACCCCATCAAATTAATCCAGAAATACCTAAAGTTGTCTCAGACCTCGTAATGAAATTGTTAGCCAAAACTGCGGAGCAAAGATACCAAAGTGCTTGGGGAATTAAAGCTGATTTAGAAGAATGTCTCACGCAACTACAATCTTTCGGTAGCATATCAGAATTTCCTTTAGGTCGTCAAGATATTTTAGATAAATTTCAAATTTCCCAAAAACTCTACGGCAGAGAACAAGAAGTTGAAACCTTACTAGCAGCTTTTGAGCGCGTAGCAGGAGAAAATATTGAGGTCGCGAGTTCAGGGAAACGGGCGGTTGAAATGATGCTTGTAGCGGGTTATTCCGGTATCGGCAAGTCATCTCTAGTGCAAGAAATTTATAAACCAATTACCAAACAAAAGGGTTATTTTATTTCAGGTAAATTCGAGCAATACCAGCGCAATATTCCCTACTGGGCTGCGATCAAAGCCTTTCAGGAATTAGTGCGGCAACTATTAACTGAAACGGAATCTCAACTGGAACAGTGGAAAGAAAAAATCAACGCAGCTTTAGGGGAAAATGGCGGCATTATTGTCGAAGTTATTCCCGAAGTAGAAATGATTGCAGGCAAGCAACCTGAAGTAGTATCCTTGCCGCCTGCCGAAGCCCAAAACCGCTTCAATTTTGTCTTTCAAAAATTCATCCGAGTATTTGCTCAAAAAGAGCATCCCCTAGTAATGTTCATTGATGATTTGCAGTGGGCTGATGGGGCTTCCCTAAAACTTATGCAGCTTTTAATGACAGCAGCAGAAAGCGAATATCTATTTTTTTTAGGAGCTTATCGGGATAATGAAGTTAGTCCGAGTCACCCATTAATGATAACTATTGATGAAATTAGGAAAAACGGTACGACAGTTAATTCTATCAGGATCTCGGCATTGAAAGAAGTTCATATCAATCAATTAATTGTTGATACTCTTAAATGCGAGCGCGAGCGCAGCCTACCCCTGACTAAATTAGTTATTGCCAAAACCCAGGGAAATCCCTTTTTTGTTAATGAATTTTTGAAGTCGATGTATGCTGAAAAATTATTGACATTTAATATCCAACAAGTTAGTTGGCAATGGAACTTAGAACAAATTAAAGAGCGAGGTTTTACCGATAACGTTGTTGAATTGATGGCAGGAAAAATTACAAAATTACCGGAAGCCACCCAAGAAGTTTTGAAAGTAGCTGCTTGCATTGGCAACCAATTTGACCTCAAGATTTTAGCTAACAGCATTGAAAATTCCCTAACAGAAGTGGCCTTATCTTTGCGGAATGCCACAGTCGAAGGGCTAATTGTACCTCTGAGCGATACCTACAAGTCAGTAGAATTAGAGGTGACACCTTTAGATTTAAAAGCAGAGTTAATTGTGGAATACAAATTTATTCACGACCGAGTTCAACAAGCAGCTTATTCCTTAATTCCCGATCGGCAAAAATCCCTCGTTCACCAACAAGTAGGACGAAGTTTATTACAAAATACCCCTTTTTCTCAAAGAGAAGAAAAAATTTTTGATATCGTCAATCAACTCAACTTCGATCCTCAATTAATTGATAACCAATCAGAAAAAAATGAACTAGCCGAGTTAAATGCGATCGCAGGTCAAAAAGCCTTAGCATCAGCCGCCTACGAATCAGCTTTCAAATATTTAACCTTTGGCATTGAACTGTTAGCCGAAGCAAGTTGGCAAACCGACTATAATCTGACAGTAAAATTGTATGCAGAAGCGGCAAAAGCTGCACAGCTAGTTGGCGAATTTGACCGCATGGAAAACTTAGCTGCGGTGGCCTTGCAACAAGCTAAAACCCTCCTAGATAGTGCCGGAATCTATGAAACAAAAATTGCGGCACTCACGACACAATCAAGACGAGTAGAATTAGTTAAACTCGGTATTGATGTCCTGAAACTTTTAGGAGTTGATTTACCAGAAGCTCCTAATTTATCCGACATTCAGCAAGCAATGGCGACTACAAATGCTGCCTTAAGCGGACGAAAAATAGAAGATTTAATTGACCTACCTTTGATGGTAGAACCTGCTCCGCAAGCAGCCATGCGGATATTATCATCTCTCTTCGCCCCTGCTTATCAAGTTGCTCCGGCGCTGCTACCTTTGATAGCCTGCCAAATGGTAAATTTATCTATTAAGTATGGAAACACAAATAACTCTCCCTTTGGCTACGCTGGCTTAGGCGTAATCTTAAACGGTGGATTCCAAGATATGGAGAGTTCCTATCAATATGGTCAACTAGCTATGCGTGTATTACAGCAGTTAAATTTTGTGGAAGTTAAAGCTAAAACATTTCATTTGGTGGCTGGATTCACAATTCACGTAAAGGCTCATATCAGGGAGTGTTTTGATATTTTCTTAGCGGGATATCAAAGCGGGATTGTCATGGGAGATTTTTCTTTTGCAGGTGAAGCTGCTAATGTTAGATGTCAATACTTATATTTGAGTGGCATGGAATTAGTATCTGTAGAAAGGGAGATAGCTATCTATGACAAAGCAATGGCAGACATCAAGCAAAAAACATCTATTAAATATAATCGCATGACTTGGCAAGCGGTGCTTAACTTGCTTTCTCCCTGTGACAATCCCTGTAGGTTAGATGGTGAAGTTTGCAACGAGGAAGCATTTCTTGCTGAATGTTTAGAAATGGGCGACCGCGCTGGTACTGCTTATGTCTATATTATGCAACTTATTCTATGCTATATATTTAAAGATTACCCGCAAGCTTTAGAGAATGCGATCAAAGGTGAACCTTATTTAGATGGTTTAACGGGAATTTTTTCCGTACCAAATTTTTATTTTTACGACTCTTTAAACCGCCTATCACTTTATCCTGTCGCCGCTAATGCAGAAAAAGAGCAGTACCTCGAAAAAGTAGTTAGCAATCAAGAAAAAATGAAAGTATGGGCAGATAATGCCCCGATGAATTTTCAGCATAAATACGATCTAGTAGCAGCAGAACAAGCGCGAGTTACAGGAGATATTTCTAAAGCGATGGCAGATTATGACTGCGCTATTAAAGGAGCTAGAAAAGGATTATACACCCAGGAAGAAGCAATCTCTTACGAACGAGCTGCAGAATTTTATCTGGCTTTAGGAAGAGAAGAGATTGGCGAAATTTATATGAAAAAAGCTCATTATTGCTATCAACTATGGGGCGCTAAACACAAGCTTCAACATTTAGAGAAAGCTTACCCGTACTTGCAGCCAAGAACCTCTGAATCAACAACGAGAACTACTTTATCTAGCCGCACTACCAGTGGCAGCAACAGTTCTCAGGTATTAGATTTTGCCACAGTAATGAGGGCTGCTCAAGCCATTTCTGGTGAAATTGTCCTGGAAAAGTTGCTATCAAAGCTGATTAAACTTGCCATTGAAAATGCCGGCGCGCAAAAAGGTTTTCTTTTATTGTTCGATCGCGGTGAATTAAAAATAGAAGCGGCTTTAGAAATTGCAAACAATGAAGTTAGCGTCCTGCAATCTGTGCCAATTAGCCATAGTAATTTGTTGCCAATAACTGTAGTCAACTATGTGACTAGAACTCAGTTAGATGTGGTTTTAAATGATGCTGTTAATGAGGGATTATTTACGAAAGATCCTTATGTATTAGAAAATAGCCCCAAGTCAATTTCGTGCAATGCGATCCTCAATCAAGGTAAATTAATCGGCATTCTATATTTAGAAAATAATTTAGCAACAAGTGCTTTTACTACAGACAGGTTAGAAGTTTTGAAAATCATTTCTTCCCAAGCTGCTATTTCTCTGGAAAATGCACTACTTTATCAAACTTTGGAACAAAAAGTAGAGGAACGCACGGCTCAATTAGCTGAAGCTAACTCTCACCTTGCGGAAGCCAATCAGGAAATTACTGTACTCAACGAACGACTGAAAGCAGATAATATTCGCATGAGTGCAGAACTAGATGTGACGCGCCGCCTACAGAAAATGCTGTTGCCAAGGGAACAGGAACTCAGCCAAGTTGAAGGGTTAGAAATTGCTGGTTTTATGGAACCAGCCGATGAAGTAGGAGGCGATTATTATGACGTGCTGCAACACAATGGTAGCGTCAAAATTGGCATTGGTGACGTAACGGGACACGGGTTAGAAAGTGGCGTGTTAATGATTATGGCACAAACGGCTATCCGTACTTTATTAACCAATAATGAAGCCGATCCTGTGAATTTTTTAAATATTGTGAATCGGACGCTTTTTGACAACGCAACTCGGATGAGTTGTGAGAAAAATATGACGCTAGCTTTGCTGGATTATCAAGATAATATCCTGCGTTTGAGCGGACAGCATGAGGAAGTAATTATCGTGCGCGCTGATGGCGAAGTGGAGCAAATTGATACAATGGATTTGGGATTTATCATTGCGTTAGAACCGGATATAGCTGATTTTGTGAGTTCGACAGATATTGAGTTGCATTCAGGAGATGTTGTGGTTCTCTATACCGATGGGATTACAGAAGCGTTTGATATGGATCGCGAACAATACGGTTTAGAACGACTTATTGAAGTTGTCTGCGAGTGTAGGGAAGAATCGGCCGAAGCTATTAAAGAAGCTGCGATCGCAGATGTGCGGCGACATATTGGCAAGCAAAAGGTTTACGATGATATCACCATAGTCGTGATTAAACAGAAGTAGCGATCGGTAAGTTGTTTACGTTTAGGGTTAATTATAAAGAAAAAATAATCTTTGGAAATTTTTGAGGCTCTGCCCTACAAACTATAAATACCCAGGAAGAAAAAGAGTAAATGTAATGTTGAAAGACGAAATACTCGACGTGGCGATCGTTGGCGGCGGTGTATCAGGAGTTTACAGCGCTTGGCGACTAATGACTAGCCAAACTCAAAAATCCGAACGACTCGAACAAATGCTCTCAAAGCGAGGAGAAGATCGGCTGAAAATTGCCGTGTTTGAAGGTAGCCACCGCATCGGTGGGCGATTGCTATCGGTAACTCCACCGGGAATGCCAAACACCCGCTGCGAATTGGGCGGGATGCGTTATATGTCATCGCAAAAACTGGTGCGATCGCTAGTTGAAAATAAACTTAAACTAGAAACCCGCCCTTTATACGTCAGCGAACCTGAAAACATCGCTTATTTGCGAGGCCAACACCTACGCCTTTCTCAACTTACCGATCCGAAACTGGTGCCCTATGCCCTCAAAAGTGCCGAACAAGGGATAGATCCCAGCAATTTTATTGGTTTTGCCCTCGAACAGCTTATGCCCGGAATTAGCAAACTACATGGGGAAGAATTGCGGCATTTTGTGAGAACTCATAAATTTGAGGGCAAACATCTCTACAATTGGGGCTTCTGGAATTTGTTGGCACGATCGCTCTCCCACGAAGCTTACACCTGAGCCTACCAAGCAGGCGGCTACGATACCACCGTCTTAAACTGGAACGCCGCCGACACCATCTTATTAAACTGCGACTTCACACCGGATGTAACTTACAAAGCGATAGTTAAAGGTTACGAACCAATACCTTTAGAAATCTGCCAACAATTCGTCCAATCAGGCGGAGAAGTTTATCTGGAACACCGACTCAAATCCTTTGCAGCAGCAGAGTTGCCCGATGGTAGCAGCGGTGTCAAAAGGAGTCTCATCTCGCAAAATCAACCAGGTGAAACCATAGAAATCTTCGCTCGCGCCTTAATCTTAGCGATGCCACGACGCTCCCTGGAACTACTAGATCCGACAGGCGAGGTTTTAGATCCACGAAACCGTAAAGTTCAAACACTGATCCGCACGGTGACACCAGTGCCTATGTTTAAAATGTTTGTCTCCTACCACACACCTTGGTGGGAAAAGGTTGAAGTCACGAAAGGGCGATCTGTTACCGACCTACCAGTGCGGCAATGTTACTATTGGGGCACAGAAGGAGAACAGCTCAAAGCCGATCGACAAAACCAGAATTCAGTGCTGTTGGCAAGTTACGACGATACCCTCAATGTCACTTTTTGGGAAGGACTGCGGGACAAAAAAGAAGAACCGCCCTTTGAGACGAAAGCAGGTTACTATGGCTCAGACTACTCCGGTTCCCCCGACTGGCATCATTACAAAGCGCCAGCGGCAATGGTGAGAGAAATCCAGCGCCAGCTCAAAGAAATGCACGGATTAAGTGAAATTCCAGAACCTTATAGCGCTGTCTACATGGACTGGGGCGACGATCCCTATGGCGGTGCGGTTAATTTCTGGAATATCCACGCCAAAAGTTGGGAAGTTATCCCCCAAATCGTCCACCCGCAAGAGAATGTCCCGGTGTATATTTGCGGTGAAGCTTATTCAGATGGTCAGGGGTGGGTGGAAGGAGCGCTATCTACAGCCGAAATTTTACTGCAAGACCACTTCGGCCTGCAACCGCCCGATTGGGTGACAGAAGAGGGTTGAACTATGGCTAACTATGATGGCATTGGTATCATCGGTACAGGCTATGCGGTACCGTCGCAGATTCGGACTAATGATGACCCGATTTTTGACTGGCTCAAACAACATCCTGTGCCGGGTCAGGATTTGTTTAAAGGCTACAAGGAGCGCCGTGTCTTGTCCCCAGGGGAAAGTGTGACGGAGCTTATGGTACAGGCTGCCTTGGTAGCTATAAAGGATGCAGGATTGAACATCGGCGAGATTGACGCGCTACTAGGCTATGATTCGGTTTCTGAGTATCTCACACCCAATGGGCTCGCTAAAGTTCACCAACAACTGGGTTTGTCGCCCACAACTTGGATATTTCCGATTAACGATGAATACACGAATTTTAATACAGGGCTGTTGATGGCAAATGCCCTAGTACGGGCGGGGCAAGTAAGAAACGCACTTATTGTCTGTGGTTGCAATTGGACTCGCTATGTCAGCTACCACACGCCTCAAAGTATTAGTGCTGCGGATGGAGCGGGGGCAGCGGTGGTGGGTGAGTTCAGAGCTCCGTCGCAATTTACTTTAGTGGACGCTGAAAATTCGGTGTATACAGAAGTATATGGGTGTATGTATATGCAGCCAGATGGGATCGCGCCTGATGCCTTCGATTTTCAAAACAACCCCGAACAAATTTACACCAGACCGTACTTTCACATTACACCAACTGGTCAGCAAGCGTTTGTAGAATTTATAGAAAAAGAGCCACCGAGATTAATCCATCGGCTGTTAGAACGTCATGGTATTCGGGGTGCTGACATTGCCTTGATTACCCATCAAGCTTCGACTGTACTAATGGATGCTTGGGCGAGTGCGATCGCGCCTGCTCAATACTTACAAACCTTAGAAACATTTGCCAACATGACACTGGCCAGCATTCCAGTAAATCTTGCCTATTTCTATCGCGAGATTAAAACGGAGTACCTAGTATTGCTGGGTTTAGGAACTGAACTCAAGACAGCCGCACTATTGCTGAAGCGCAAGTAGTAGACGGGGCGGGTTTTTGAATTTTTACTACACATAATTAAAGCAGAGGTAAGGACACTCCAAGAGCCCATAGGTGCCAACTTAACTTCAAGCCCAGTCACAGAATGCTGTTTGACCATTAAACTTAGATCCCCCCTAGCCCCCCTTAAGAAGGGGGGGACAAGAGCCTTCTCAAAGTCCCCCTTCTTAAGGGGGATTTAGGGGGATCTAAACTCGGGTATGAGCGAGATTTTTCAAGGGTTTTAGTCTTAAGTTGACACCAATGGGAGTGTCTCTACTACTAGGATCGCGAGCGATCGCAGTGTACTTCATAAACGTGGAATCTGCTGTAAATTGGGGAACTTACAACCAGATCTTCCTATCACTCAGCTTTGTGAAGGTGGATAATAATGTGGCACCTCATAGTTATTAATGTGAGCAACTATTACCTGCGGTTTGTTATTTTCTAGTGCATTTTTCATGGCTCTGGGAAATACTTCTCTCATCTCAGTAGGACTCTAAATATCAAAAGCATCAGCACCCAAAGCTGCGGCAAACTGCGCCAAATTGGGATTACCATTTTTATAATAATCTTTCCAAAATCCCGGTTTTCCAGGTTGAGGACAAAACTGGTTCATGTACTGGCTAATCATCCCCAATTCGTTATTGTCCATGACCACCCAAATTGCGCCAACGCCGTATTGCGCGGCTGTTGAAATTTCGTTTCCGTGCATCATAAACGCACCATCGCCAACAATCGCAACGCAGGTTTTATACGGCGCTCCCATTTTACCGCCGATTACCGCAGCAGTACCAAAACCCATCGACCCCATTGCCAGCGAATTGTGCATTTGCAAAGGCGGATTGGCAACAATATAATGCACCGACCAACCAACGCAGTTAGCACAATCTATAAACAAATGTCCGTCTTCTGGCATCATCTCATTGATGCACTTCATCAACGCTTGAGGAAAAATAGGGGAAGCTTCCGAGTCTCGTTTTTCGGGGTTGCGGAACGGAGATTTTGTACTTTTAATTTCGTCGATCAACCGCCTGCGGAAATCAATTCCTTTTTCATCAGCTTTTACTTGCTGACCTAACTCGCACAAGTAGTCGATCGCGCGGCCAACTTCCGACACAATTCCCAATTCAATCGGAAAAGAACGGGCGATCGCATTTTGATTCAAGTCAACTTGAATAAAAGGCCCGTTGGGAATCAAAATCGAGTCCTATTTGGAAGTAGCCAGTTGACCCCAACTCGATCCCCAAACCATCAGTGCATCGTAGTGTGGTGGTAATTTAGGATTGAGAAGTTGTGGGTTTAAATAATACTTAGGCCACTCGCAACCCGCCAAACCGTAATTTCGCAGCGATAACTGGATATTTTCTGGAAAAATGCTCTTTGCGTCGGGAGTTGTCCTCACCGGAATGGCAAATTTGTTAACAAACTCTACAAATTTTCGCAGGCGATCGCCATCTTGCAAAGCGCGGCGACAGCCATTTCCCAAGAAAAATAACGGCAGTTGCGCTGACAACAGCAACTTAAAAGCTTGCTCTATTTTCCCTGGGCTAAAAGCATCGGGAATGGCGCGATAATTATCAGGGCTATTGGGAATTTGGACATTGCTAACCGTACTCCCAGCAACATCGTCGGGAAGGCTAATGTGAGCGGCGCGGTTAGGAATTGAAAGCGCATCCCGTAAAGCTTGGGAAAACAGCGTTGGGAAATTGGTCGCATTAGTAATTACACCACTGTACTGCGAGGCGCTGCGATAAATATTATCAATGTCTAGATTGGCATCAATTCCTTCTTGAAGATAACCTTTACCAAAATAAACTTCTGGCACTTCCCCAGTAATAGTCAACAGCGCCGAGTTACTATTGTGAGCGTTCACCGTTCCCGTCAAAGCATTGGTGGCACCAGGGCCAGAAGTTACCAAAACCACCCCTAAGTTTCCCGTTACCCGTGCATAACCATCAGCGATAAAAGCCGCCCCAGTTTCGTGGCGACAAATGATATACTCAAATTTATCTTGTTGCTTGCTTAGTTCGTCTAATAGGTGCGTGAGTGCGCCGCCTGGAAGACCGAATAGTTTATTTACTTGCTCAAGTTCGAGGTACTTGAGCAGAAGCTGGGCAACAGTTTTGTCTTGTACAGTTGTGTAGTATGTAGTCTATTTTGAATCACAAGCGAGTCCTCTCCCGATGCGATATACCTAACTGCGTATAAATTATACAGTAAAATATATTTTACATCACTGCTTCGGCCTTGCTACATAGATTATTTCTCGAAGAAGAAATGGTTATTAAATCAGTAGCGGACTAAAAGCTGAAGACAGAGCGAATTTGTAGCTTTCAAAAAAGTAAATTTCGGTGATTTTTGGCGCGCTCGTTGACGTTTTTGAGAAAGGCGATTAGAGTCAGTATATAGATTTGTTGTTTGGCGATCGCTCATTAGTTAGGAAAGCCGTTTCAGAAGCCAACGCACCTAGTACCAGACTGCTGGATAGCCTACCAACTTTGAATTTTCAAACCGAGTCCTATGAAACTAAAGCCTAACCTTAACCTATACTCATCCTTGGGGCATCTCCCCTGGCTGTCAACAGTCAACAGTCATTAGTCCTTTGCAATATCGATTCAAAAAATTGTGAAATCTCTTCAGTGGATCTGATGTGATAAACACTTTTGGTTTTTTGAGCGCGATCGACATACTCGCGATATCTGGGAGTCAAATACTTATGACACAACCAAAGAACGCGGTAACTATTAATTGAACTCTTCAAGATCGGACTCTTTTCCGGCCAGCCTTCGGGCGGTATAAACTTACCTGTAATCAGCCGTTTAGTCACCCACCAGAAATGCACGTATAGGGGCAGATCGACAAAAACCAGACTATCTGCCTCGTTGAGTCGAAGCCAGACGGTTTCCATACAACCAAAACCGTCTATAATCCATCGGTCAGTAGCCAAAATTTTCTCATGGATCTGCTTATATTCTTCATTGGGAACCTCAGCGCCCCCAGATTGATATTTAATCTTATCCAAAGGGTAAAGTGGCAAACCAGTGATTTCTGATAATCTCTTGCTGAGAGTTGATTTACCGCCTCCAGCGTTGCCAAACACGGCTACTTTTTTCATAGTTACCCCTCTTAGTAATGATGCAAATTGTAGCAACACTGTGGAGAATTGCTATAACAACTGAAGTAGTAGGGTGCGTCAGCTTCGACAATCTGGGCTACCCATCCAATCCCTACGAACTGACGCACCTTACAAGCTGCCTAAGTGAAATTTTACACTACCGATTCCCCGTTACCCATTCACAAAAACGCTCGATGTAAGCTGACTTTGACTTACACCCTGCACGATGCCCAAATAATTACTGCCAGACTTAATCGCCGTAGAAGCGACACTTGCACCTCCATCCAACTGCAAACTCACAGCTTCAAAAGTCAAGTTGGCAAACCCGATACCGTCCGTCAAACCAATGTTATCCCCAGCCCCAAAATCGACGATTACATCTGCACTTATTAAAGTAGCCGCCGCAGACAAACCTCCTGCCAAGATAAACGTATCATTTCCAGCACCGCCGGTCAGCATATCTTGACCGCGATCGCCCGCTAACAAATCGGATCCGTTACCGCCAATTAAGATATCATCTTCTTTGCCGCCGCGAATAGTATCGTTACCGTCAGATCCGATTAGTCGATCGTTATCGTTGTTGCCGCTGATAAAATCATTGCCAACACCGCCATCAATTGAATCCGATTCTTTGCCACCCGATAAGCTGTCATTGCCGCCTGCGCCATTAATTGTATCCGCACCTTGCATTCCATTAATGCTATCAGCACCTTCTCCCCCCGTGATATTGTCTTTGCCGGAAAGGGCAAAAATTGGCAATCCCGCAGCATTTGTCGGTATTTGACTATCGGCACTATCTGAGAGGAAATAATTGCCGTCGCTGGCTGTATTTTTGGGTGCTGTCGTCGGGCTGCCGTCCCCTATAGCATTGGGTATTGGCGAAGTAATCGATACCAATGTGTTGGGAGTAGGTGTGGGAGTAGGTGTGGGTGTCGGTGCGGGATTGACACTACCGTCAAGAGAAGTCGCAAAAACTTGCGTCCAATAGTGATTGAAATTTTCTGTGCCAGTATCGTCGGCTAAGAAATAGTAACCAATCCCAATTTCTTTGAGATTCGGGTTTAGAATGTTAGTGCGATGGCCGCTGCTGTTCATCCACGATGATACAACTTGTTCGGGTGTAGAAGATCCAGCAGCAATATTTTCTGCTGCCGCTGAGAACTTATAGCCCGTTGTAGTAATGCGACTGGTGAATGACGAACCATCTTTTCCGGTATGCGAAAAGAAGTCTTGCAGTGCCATGTTTTGGCTGTGATTTTCCGCCGCATTTAGTAACTGAGTATTTAAGGTTAGCGGTGATAAACTCAATTTGCTGCGTTCGATGTTTGTAAGTTCTAAAACTCTATAAATAAAGTTTTGATTGGTTGGAGTTGGTGCGACTTGAGAGGCAGATCGCTCTCCTGGTAAAATGTCCGAGGACTGAGAACCTGAATTTTGTAGTTGTTCAAGCATGGGGATGATCAAGAGTTTTAAGACTTGGCTTTGCTGGTAGATGGCTTACCGTCTTAACGATAGTTTCCCCGATCGCTAGCTGGCTGGACACAATTTAAGAATTGTGTTAATCCCTGCCGCTACTGTATTTATTTTAATTATAGCTTTTGTCAAAGTGGGGATGTCAAGAGGCAGACTCTGGTTTGGATTGGGAAGAGTGCGATCGACTTTGAGGAGAGTTTTCAAGGAATTCGCGATCGCCCGTGGCATCAATACAATTTTAGATTTTAGATTTTAGATTTTTCCTGATTAGTAAGGTTTACGCTACGCAACCAGCCCGCTGGCTGGCTGGCTAGAAACCCGGTTTCTACGAGTTTTGCAGATAGGAACAAGAAATATAGGAAGAAACCGGGTTTCTGAAATATGTGTGCGATCGCGAACAGACTTTTTAGTAGAATCTTCACAAAAAATTCTAAATTAATTCAAAATTCACAAGCGTGCAGGGTTGTTCGCGATCGCCAAAGCAATCTCAAGATTTCCAACTATTTTCTGGTCCGGCTTTAGCCTCCTGAGCAACTTGTTCAACCTCATCTTTGGCGAGAATTTCCAAAGCTGTCTGTGCTTCTGCACCGCCCAACCGCCCCAAAGCTTGGGCGACTCTGTAACGGATCTGCCAATCTGCATTGGAAGCGTAGGGAAGCAGCAGCGGCAGCGCCCGTTTATCTCCCAATTCACCTAATGCGCTGATGGCAATGGTTTGGATCAATTCGTTTTCAGAATTCAGGGCATTTTCTAACATTGGAAAGGCTTTCGGATCTCCCATTTCTCCCAAAGCCGCGACGATGCTCAGTTGCACCAGCCATTCAGAGGTACTGCTATAAACTTGCTGCAAATCTTCTAAAGCATCGGTTAATTTCAATGCGCCCAAAGCATCGGCTGCTGCTGCTTGCACGTCGGGTTCGGGGTCGTTGTTCAAGCTGTTTCGCAGTACCTCTAAAGCGTTCGCCAGATTCTGCGTGCCGAGGGTTGATAATTGGCTGACTGCTGCGTAGCGAACCCGGACGTTTTTGTCGCCGATCGCAATTTGAATTAGTTTATAGGCGATCGCGGGTTCTAGCTGCCGCAGTTGGTTGACTGCTCGCAGTCTTTCGCCAAAATCCTCGGAATTCAGCAATTGTTCGACAGACTCAGGGGTAATGCTCATCGGATTTTAGATTTTAGATTTTAGATTTTAGATTTGGTAATTGGTAATTGCCAAAAGCAAGCGAGATTTAAGGAGCGATCAACTCATTTTCTGATACACTCCTGGAACTGCAAAAGTTAATTAAGACTCCGCCGCCATCGCTCGGATAATATCTCCCCTAGTGAGGATGCCGATTACTTTTCCTGCAGTATCAAGCACTGGCAATCGGTGGATGCTGCGATCGTGCATCAGTTTGGCAGCTTCTTGGACAGATTTGTCGGGTTCAATGGTAACTGGTTCTTTACTCATCGCTTCTCCTACTGTTTGTCCTAAAGCCTTGTGGAGTTCTCGCTCGTAACGAGAGGGATTTTCCAAATAAATCACGCTGTCGAGCACCATGATATAAGCGGGCGGAGTTACGCCGGTTTCCCGCCACATCAAGTCGGTTTCGGAGATGACTCCTACCAACAAGTCATTCTCATCTACGACGGGAAGACCGCTAATGCGTCGATCGGCTAAAATTTTAATCGCTTCGTTCAAGGGCATTTCGGGTCGCGCCAAAATCGGCTCGCGGCTCATTACATCGGCTACTGTTTTTGGCATGATTAGCGGTTGATTGAGTTATCTCTATAAATCGATCATATAGGCAAAGCGTGACACAGACTGAAGAAAGGCAGCTCTGCTGAAAGGATTGGTTTGAAGGTAGGAAAGAAGGAAAAAGTTTGAATCCCAGAATTTTAGTGTTTTTTTCGATCGCACTATAAAATTCTGCCGTTTGCCGGACTCCAGCGGGCGATCGGTCTGACAAGATTGTTAAGATATCTTAAAGAGCGGATAAATCCTTACCAATGCCAGAATCTCCAGCCACAGAACCAGAATCCCAACCAGAAGCGCGCTGTGTATTGGTTTGCCAGTATCAATCTTGCCTGAAAAATGGTTCAGCAGCAGTGCTAGCTGCTTTTGAAGCTCAACAAGTTGCAGGGGTGAAAGTTGAGGCTACTAGCTGTCAGGGACAGTGCACCACTGGCCCAACTGTACGAGTTACCCCAGACGAAATTTGGTATTGTCGAGTTAAACCGAGTGATGTAGTGTTAATTGTGGAAGGGCACCTCAAAGGGGGAAAACCTGTAGAGGCGCTATTCAATCCGAGAATTCATGCGCGTTATTATTATTAATATTGACTTGATTCGGTGAAACTTCCAAGATCGGGCGCATCTAATTTTAATAGTTATTGTTAAGGAACTGGCACTTTGAAAATCCAAGGAATTGCGCTTAGTTTGTTAGTCCTAATTCTGGGGCGTCCATCGGCGGTTGCTGCTCAAACGTCGGCGGTTGCTGGGGATATTTGTCCTGGGGAATTGGGGGCGCAAGTAGATGCGATCGCCAACCGTCCCGAATTTAGTCGATCGCGCTGGGGCATTTTGATTCAACCTCTATCTTCTACTACTACTCTCTACAGCCGCGACGCCCAAAAATATTTTATTCCAGCATCAAATGCCAAGCTGCTAACTACAGCCGCTGCTTTGCAGAAACTCGGTGCAGATTTTCGGATTAAGACATCGGTTTACAGCGGCGAAAATGGCAGTTTGTACGTTGCCGGCAGGGGAGATCCGAGCATTGCTGAGCCTCAGTTGAAATCCTTGGCGCAGCAGTTGAAGCAGCGGGGAATCAGTCAAGTTAACCAGTTGATTGGCGATGACAGTTATTTTCAAGGCAGTGCAGTTAATCCGAATTGGGAATGGGAAGACGCGCAAGCAGGCTATGGAGCGCCGATTAACAGTTTAATTTTCAATCAAAACGCGATCGACCTTCTATTGTCCCCGCAGGCTCTTGGGCAACCTCTGAAAGTTACTTTTGCCGAACCAAAGCTGGCAAATCAGTGGCAAGTTCAGAACAATACTGTTACCGTCGCTCAAAACGAATCCGAGTTTATTGAAGTTGGCCGGGAGTTCGATCGACCTATAATTCGACTGGGCGGACAGTTGAAAGTTGGTGGCGAACCTGAATCAGCTTATGTCGCAGTTGTCAACCCCGCTAATAATTTTTTGCAGTATTTTCAACAAGCCCTGGCAGCAGAGGGAATTCCTGTTAAACAGGCTTTAGTTGCATCGGCTTCTCGCAATTTAAATCAAGAATTAGCGACCGTTGAATCGCCGCCGCTGGCGGAATTGGTGAGAGAAACTAATCGCGTAAGCAACAATCTTTATGCAGAAGTTTTATTGAGATTGCTGGGAAAAGTTACAGACAAGATGCCTGTGCCACAAGAGGATACAGGTGAAAGCGGTTTGAAAGAGCTAAAGGCAGTTTTAACTCAATTAGGAGTAAATCCAAACAGCTACATATTAGCCGACGGTTCCGGCTTGTCTCGGCACAATTTAATTACTCCAGAAGCCTTGGTGGAAACTTTGAGATTGATGGCTAATTCACCTGCTGCATCGATTTACCGCCAGTCACTGTCGATCGCTGGCGAGAGCGGCACTTTGAAAAATCGCTTTAATATTACACCAAACCGCGTAATTTTGCAAGCAAAAACAGGAACTATGAGCGGAGTTTCGGCGCTGTCGGGATATATCGAAGTTCCGAATTACGAGCCACTGGTGTTTAGCATTATCGTCAATCAATCTGACCTATCGACTGCAAAAATGCGATCGGCAACTGACGAAATTGTGCTATTATTGAATCGCTTGCGCCGCTGTTAAAACAACAGATTTAAGGTGAGAAAGTTAACCTCAGT
This sequence comes from Microcoleus sp. D3_18_C4, assembly GCF_036702355.1. Lineage (NCBI taxonomy): Bacteria > Bacillati > Cyanobacteriota > Cyanophyceae > Oscillatoriales > Microcoleaceae > Microcoleus > Microcoleus sp. D3_18_C4. The sequence goes on along the minus strand of NZ_JAUBTF010000042.1, from coordinate 40,715 downwards.
AGTTACACCTAAGTTACACCTAAAAGACAGGGCACCCAAAAACCCTACAAGTTTTAAGTTTCATTAGATTGCACCGACGGGAACCGAAAAGCAGCTACAATAAAAGTAGAAAAATTAACACCATTGGGAAGTTTTAGCCTGCTACCAGTCGGCGGGTTGTGTACTTCCCGAAAATAAGTCTAACTTTCCAACTATGAATTCTTTAGATTCCGAACAGCAACACATCTTTGTCGAAACCAATAACATCCGCCTCCACTGCGTTTCTCAAGGAGAAGGCGAGCTCGTTCTCCTCCTGCATGGGTTTCCAGAGTTTTGGTACTCTTGGCGTCATCAAATCCCTGCTTTAGCCCGTCATTTCAAGGTGGTAGTGCCAGATTTGCGGGGCTACAACGATTCCGACAAGCCGGAAAGCGGCTATGATTTAGATACGCTGAGCGCGGATATTCGCGGTTTGATTTCGAGCCTCGGTTATACAAAAGCTCACGTTGTAGGTCATGATTGGGGAGGGGCGATTGCGTGGCACTTAGCTCAAAAATTCCCCGAACAACTCAACCGCTTGGCAATTTTAAACGCTCCGCACCCGCAGCGATTCGCGCAGGAAATGGCGAGCAATTTAGATCAAATCCGCCGCAGTTGGTACGTTTTGGCGTTTCAAGTCCCCGGCATTCCCGAATGGTTGATCCGGCAAAACTTGAAAGATTTTGTGCACAATGTTTTCCAAGGACAAGCTGTTCGCAAAGGAGCTTTTAGCGCTGAGGAAACTAAGATTTATCAGACTGCTTTAGAAAAGCCGGGAGTATTAGCCGCCGCTATCAATTATTACCGGCAGATGTTTCATCCGCAGAGGCTTTGGAATTTGGGGCAGAAATTAGAACCTGTGACAGTGCCTACTTTGGTGCTTTGGGGAGAAGAAGATGCGTTTTTGAGCCACAAACTTGTAGAAGGTTTAGACAGATTAATTACGGCTCCGTTTAAGTTAAAATTAGTTCCTCACTGTGGTCACTGGATTCAGCAGGAAGCGCCGCAAACGGTGAATCGAGAATTGCTGAGTTTTCTGAGAAATTCTTCTCCTTCTGTGGCTTTGGCATAGAAAAAAATTAACGCTTGCACATAAGAACGGGCAAGATGCCCGTTCCACAAGAAGATTGAATTTTTGTGGAACGGGTATCTTGCCCGTTCTTAATATCTGACGCACCCTACTTATTTATTAGTCCCAGAGCAAATTTTCTTGGATCAGCAGTGCAATCATCGCAGTTCTGGAGCAAACACCGAGTTTGATAAAAATCCTCCTCACGTAAGTAGCAACCGTCCAGTGACTGATATTTAAATTTTTGGCAATACATTTGTTGGGCAGGCCTTGGGCTACTAATTGCGCGATCGCTCTTTCCCGCGGACTCAGGCTAATTTCCGGTTTGTAACTTGTGCTTTGCATACTTTTGTAATGAGGTAATGAGTGAAAATCTAATCAATTAAGGGTAGAATTCCGAGTTTTTCTCGAACTTCATATAAAGGAGTTTCCCAATCAGATGCAACGTCCCAATTAATTAACCGAGTGGCTAATTTTCCGTGTTTTAAGCCTTTGATAATTTGTCCGATCGCGCATTTGCCGCTGATCAGTCCAACTAACACTAAAATCGCACAAGAAGGAAGAAATACTTGAGCACGAGTAAACGCTTGAAGTATAAATTCATCTTCTGTTGAAGCTGAAAGACCAGTCAGAACCCCTTAAACGTCGTGGTTTCGCTGAATCCAGTCTCCCGATGCGATCGGCTCAAAGCCTTGTTCGTCTAGAAATCGCGCCACTTCGCACCCTAATGTTCCTGCTGGCAGTTGGCGCAATTTTGCCAAGTCTATTTCAAAGTGTCGATCGCTCTCAATTTGAGGATTAATGGTTTGAGCCATCTTTAATATAACTCCTAATTGACCGTCAGCCATAATTTATTATCCATTCAACAATGATTTAAGTTTCGAGCAAATTAATTTGTGTTGGTCAAGTTCATTTTTGCGCTGAATCAAGACTACTTTTTTTACCGACTCCGCTTAAAAATCGTACTTTCTGTCAAACCAATCGGCGATCAGGAGCTTTTACATTTCTTTACAAGCATTCTTAGATTGGAAATCTGCTACCTGTAAAAATCGCCCTAGTGTTTGTAATCGCAACTTGACCCACCGGGGAGTAGCCGTAAAATCCACAGTATTTAGCGGTGATTGGAACCCCCTTACTTACGTATATAAATTTATTCTGCTGCTAATTATTGGAACCTGCAATGAGTCAGAAGTTGAAGCTTGTAGGCATCGTGATGCAAGTGCATACAAGTGAAGAGAGTGGAAGAGAGCTGAAGCAAGGTGAAGTTATGCAGAGTTGATGCCGGGGATAGTCCGCACGCAGGGTCAGACGAGTGCGCTGTCGCTCAAATGAGTGACACTCATTTGAGCGACTGGTCAAGTATTTTCACCAACAGCTATAAATAAAGTAGAGATTCATATCATACAAGGTGTTGCGGTGAAAAAACTTTCCATTTTGTTATCCACAGGAGTTGTGTCATTAATTTGGTGCGCTGCTGCTAGCGCTACCACTTATGTTAATCCTAACGGTAAAACTACTTTAAACTTGTCAGAAAAAGGAAACAATCGCAGCGGTTTTTACTTGACCAAAGTAGGCAATCGGGAATTTTTGGGCAATATTCAAATTACCCGTTCCGAAGGAGCAGCAGGCTCTTACTATTACAATGGGACTTTCAAAGACAGTGCGACCGGCCCTGGCCGAAAAATTGTTTGTTCTGGAGATATTGCCATTGTCAGGCGTCAAGTTGGAAGAAGCAGCCAATTGGGAGCCGAAGTTACTTGGAAGGTGAAAGCAGGAGAAAATTGTCCTTCTCTTGGCCAGACATTTAAAGTAAATTTAGTTGAAGCTTTACCGCGTCCTAATGCAAGTGGCGACTATACTTCTAGCAATGCTAATACTTGGTCGAGTCCAACAAATGGTTTTGTAACTTGGCCTGCTTGGCGAGTCACCTCGCGAGATGGACAACTCAACTGTCGCAAGACCGCAAACGGAGCAATTCAACAAGTTTACCGCGCGGATAAAGATACAGTTGCTGCTGAACTCAGGGGAGCAAATGCTATTACGATGGCGAACGGTCAACCCTGGTTGCTCACAAGACAAGGCTGTTATGTGCGCGCTAATTCTCAATACATTCAGCCAGTTTCTATGCCTGAATAAGTGATCGTAAGTAGGGAGCATCTCAATGAAAGCAGCCAAGCCCAAAATTGGAGTTTTGAGGCCAGAGGCAGAAGGCAGAAGGCAGAAGGAAGGAGCCAGAAGAAGTATTTTTACAAATATGAGAGGCTCCCTGTTCCGCTGTCAGAGCCACGCGGCTGACCAAAAGACATGAATCCAGTTTAGAAGGAGTATTTTGAAAACAATTCTGTTGGGATAAGCTGTTGTGGATTTAAATTGTATGTCAAAAAACAATAAAACAATGAGTGGGGTGGGCGTCCCGCCCGCCTCGAATATGCAATTTAAATAAAAAGTCCGCGTTATTTTGTGGCTTCACTACTAAACAATCGATCACTGCATAACAATTGCCATGCAAAGGAGTACCCTCTCATCCCTGTTTATCCTGCAAAAGTTACATAGCGTGGCAAAAGTTACGCTCGCCCGTTAAATAGAAACTCGCTATCGTCATAAAATTAAAATTAAACTGCTCAAAAAAACGCCGACTTTCCTGTTATACAAAAACGCCGCACCATAGCTAAGCAGGCTAAGGAGGATGTCAATCAGAATAGTGGTATCGACAAGAGATAATCGTTAGATACTCGTCATCCACAGCATAAACTAATCGATTCGTATCATCAATTCGCCGCGACCAAAAACCCGCCAGAGTCTCCCTCAGTGGTTCTGGCTTTCCGATCCCCTCAAACGGCAATCGGATTGTTGCCTCAATTAGCTTGTTAATTCGTTTTAAGGTTTTCTTATCTTGCCCTTGCCAATATAAATAATCGCCCCAAGCCTCATCCGTCCAGGCTAACTTTCTAGTCATCCAACAAATTTCGCTCTACCACTTTCCCCTGCTTAAAGTGAGCGATAGAACGCTCCAAATGGGCAGCATTGGCGGGAGATTTGAGTAAATGAACTGTTTCCAGCAAACTATTAAAGAACTCTAGCGACATCACCACCGCATCCTCCGCATCTCGTCTAGTGATGATGGTATAGTCCGTATCTTCCACTACTCTGTCTAAAACAGCCTTGAGGTTATTTCTCGCTTCGCTAAAAGAAACAATATTCATGTACTTGACACTTGTACTACTTACTGTACAAGTATAGCAATCCGCAATATATTCGGCAATCCCGATCTCATATCATGTCCGGTCAATTTACTGGTTCTATGGCTGGAGCCTGGGAACCGATACCTAGAGGAAGAGCCTCGCGAGCGAAAATTAAATTCGAGGCTCTAGGTAGCTGTGGAGTCTTACTTTCGCTCCAGCCTGGTAACGAGTAAACAATCAGTAAACAACCAGTAAACGAGTAATAATTGAGGACTAAAAAACTTAGATTTCTTCGTCCAAACCATCTACATCATCTACCTCATCATTTACATCATCTACATCATCTACATCATCTACATCATCTACCTCAATAGGAGCGACAGAATTAGCAGAAACCAGAGCACCTGTCTCAAGTTTCTTTTTAACTAGCTCCTCAATTTCATTTTTGAAATCGATGTTTTTCTCCATGTGCTGGATCACTTTGTCTCGTCCTTGAGCTATGTTCTCTCCGTTGTAGCTATACCAAGAACCTTTTTTCAGAATTACTCCCATTTCGTCGGCCAAGTCAGTCAGACAGCCTAAAGTAGAAATGCCTTTGCCAAATACAATGTCAAATTCGGCAATGCGGAAAGGCGGAGCAACTTTATTTTTAGCAACTTTAACTTTCGTGCGGTTGCCGTATTCTTCGGTACCTTTTTTCAAGCTTTGAATGCGGCGAATGTCGAGCCGCACGCTGGCGTAGAATTTGAGTGCGTTACCGCCGGTTGTGGTTTCCGGGTTGCCGTAAGTTATGCCGATTTTCTGCCGCAATTGGTTGAGAAAGATGACGGTACAGCCGGATTTGCCGATATTGCCGGTGATTTTCCGCAAAGCTTGACTCATCAAGCGCGCTTGCAAACCCATGTGGGAGTCGCCCATGTCGCCTTCGATTTCGGCGCGGGGGACGAGGGCGGCTACGGAGTCAATTACTACGATATCGACGGCGACGGAACGGACGAGTTGATCGACTATTTCTAGGGCCATTTCGCCGGTATCCGGCTGGGAAACTAAGAGATTTTCAATATCCACGCCTAAAGCTGAGGCGTAGGTGGGATCGAGGGCGTGTTCGGCATCGACGAAGGCTGCTATACCGCCGGATTTTTGGACTTCGGCGATCGCGTGGAGAGCTAGAGTGGTTTTACCGGAACTTTCCGGGCCGTAAATTTCAATAACTCGACCTTTTGGCAAACCGCCGCCCAAAGCAATGTCTAGTGTCAGGGCTCCGGTGGGAATGGTTTCTACCCTCATGCGAGTGGAGTCTCCCAATCGGACGATCGCCCCTTTGCCAAAGCTGCGCTCGATTTGGGAGAGTACGGAAGTTAGAGCTTTTTGCTTTTCTGAGTTTTCAGTGGAAGTTTTTATAGACGCTTCTTTTTTTGCCATTTGCGGTACGCGGGTAGACCCCTTGCGGAGCTTGTTGATTAACTGTACAACACGTATGTTAGCAGTTATTTTTGGGGTCTGGAGGTTCTGGGAGCATTTGGTTGAAGATTCTTGATTTTGGGGTGGTTCAGCCTGCTCCCGCCTTCAGAATGCCCAAGATGTAGAAGATATTTAACTGGTTCCCAGGCTCTGTCTGGGAACCGATGTAAGCGAGGCTCTGCCTCGAAAAGCTTACATTAAAATTGGAGGCAGAGCCTCCGGATCTGTGTTACCAGGCAGAGCCTGGTAACAAGTAATCGCCACAATTAGGACAAGCATGGCATCTACAACACATCAAGACACATCTGTCAATAGCAAAAATTTCCGCTGGTTGATTAACTTATTGGCGATCGGCATTTTACTTGGTATCGGATTTCGGTTTTTTGAGATCGATCGCAAACTGTACTGGCACGACGAAGCTTACACATCAATCCGCGCCGCTGGTTTCACACGCCAAGAAATTGACGACGAACTATTCCAAAACCGGATTTTTCCCGCACCAGAATTGCAAAAATATCAGCGGATTAAACCGGGAAGTACAGAAGCAGACACCATTCGTTCTTTGGCACTAGAAGACCCGCAGCATCCGCCTTTATACTTTCTCATGGCTCGTTGGTGGATGCAGCAATTTGGCAGTTCTCTAACAGCATCTCGCAGTTTGCCAGCACTATTGAGTTTGCTGTCGCTGCCTTTGATGTACGCTTTAGCTCAGGAACTTTTCGCCTCGAATTTGGCTGCGTTATTAGCAACAGCACTTTTGGCTTTATCTCCCTTTGACATCTTGTTTGCTCAGACCGCAAGGCAGTACAGTTTGCTGACAGCCACAGTTATTGGCAGCAGTTGGCTGCTGCTGAGAGCAGTGCGGTTGCGGGATTGGAAAAATTGGGTATTTTACTCGCTGGCGATCGCCCTTGGTTTCTATACTCACCCGTTCTTCAGTTTAACACTCATTGGACACGGAGTTTTTATAATTTCTTACTGGTTGTTTGTCAAAAAAACAAAATTGCCCGGTCACGTAACTAATTCCCAATTTTTCTTAGCAGTAACAGCAGCTTTAATATTGTATATCCCCTGGATTTACGTGCTGGCGACCAACCTGGGACGAGCATCAGCTACGACAGATTGGACGCGAGTATCTCCGGGTTGGCTGTATCTTGTCAAATTGTGGACACTCAGCTTTACAGCTTTATTTTTTGACTTCGACTTCGGGTTTGATAATATTTGGACTTATCTGCTGAGATTGCCATTTTTGCTGTTAATTGCGGCAGCCCTTTACACAATCTGCCGCCGCACTAGCAGTTCAACTTGGCTGTTTATTGTAACATCAATTTTTGTACCTTTTTTGCTCCTGGCTTTACCGGATCTCATCCTAGGTGGCAAACGTTCGGCAGTCAGCCGTTATCTGATTTCGTGCTTTCCGGGAGTGCAGCTAGCAGTTGCTTACTTGCTCGCCAGTAACGTGAAAACTCAGCAGCGGTTTTGGCAAGTCATTTTAGCCCTGGTTTTTACCGCAAGTATAGCATCCTGTACTGTCAGCGCTTTTTCTGATACTTGGTGGAGCAAAGACTTGAGCTATTTTAATGCTGAAGTTGCGAAAATTATTAACAAAGAGGCGATAGCTAACCGATCGATTAAAGATACAATTGTAATTAGCGATCGCGGCAACGATTTTACGAACATGGGAGATTTGCTGTCTCTGAGTTATTTGCTCGACAAAGACGTGCGGCTGATGCTGATGAGCCAGTCGCCAGAAATCGAGATGCTGAACAAATATTCGGCTCCGCTGGTGTTCCGCCCCTCGGAAAAATTGCGATCGGCTCTCAAGCAAAATCAACGCCGCTTAGAGCCAATATTGCAGTATGCCAGACTTTTTCGAGCGCGGCGAGCTTCTTAGAGCAATTCTGAAAAGTAGCTGTAGGGACACTCCAAGAGCCCAAGGCGTGTCAACTTAACGTCAAACCTAGTTATAGACGGCTGTTTGACTATTAAGGCCAGATCCCCCCTAGCCCTCCTTAAGAAGGGGGGGAGAGGAAGCCTCTTTAAGTCCCCCTTCTTAAGGGGGATTTAGGGGGCTCTGGACTCAGGTAAAAACGAGATTTATCAAGGCTTTCAAGCTTAAGTTGACACCTATGAGCATTGCCGTCTCCGGCGCCGGGATTCGGGACATGGCAAGGCCTAAGTCCCTACTGTTCGTTTTAATAATTGGTATAAGATTTAGAATTGTAGTCAGACAAAAAACTGTGTGAGTTGTCTCAAATATTGGGGCTGACACACCCGACATCATCAGCAATAATTATTTGAATACTTAGGATAAAAAGCAATGCAAGAGTTAAATAAATCATCTTCCGAATCCGCGCACAAGTTTCGCAATCTTCAGACAGAATTACGCGAGCGTTGGCGAGCGATAGAAGAATTCGACAGCGGAGATTGTGACATTATTATCATTCCTTCTGTCAGCTTAGATCAGCAAGAAATGCGGAAAATTGAGGGTGCTTACCACTACGAAGAGCGACATTTATTTTCATTGATTCGCCTGCGAAATCCCCACACGCGCTTAATTTACATTACCTCGGAGCCCTTGCACCCGATGATTGTGGATTATTACCTGCAATTGCTGCCGGGAATTCCGTTTTCTCACGCGCGCGATCGGCTTTTGCTGTTCAGTGCTTACGATGCTTCTGCCAAATCCCTCACCCAGAAAATTTTAGAGCGCCCCCGCTTGATGGAGCGCATTCGTCAAGCAGTACGGCCGAAAAAATCTTATATGGTTTGTTATAACTCGACGCCCTTAGAACGCGAGTTATCTGTTCAATTGGGGATTCCTTTGTGGGCCAGCGATCCCGATCTGTTATACTGGGGAACAAAAAGCGGTAGCAGGCAAATTTTCCAAGAATGTGGCGTGCCTTATCCTGACGGTTCCGAGTTGGTTTGGAATGCGGAAGATTTAGCAGAAGCTGCCGCTCAATTGTGGGAACGGCAGCCACATTTGCAGCGGATCGTAATTAAGTTAAATGAAGGTTTTTCGGGGGAAGGGAATGCAATTTTAGACCTGAAGTCCCTGGCAGGTAAAGCGCCTACAGAAAGAGCAAAGGCAATTGGCGATCACTTCCATAATTTACGCTTTCAATCCAAAGGCGAAACCTGGGACAACTTTAGCAGCCGCATTCCCGAATTAGGGGCAATTGCCGAAGCATTTATTGAAGGAGAAGAAAAGTTCTCCCCCAGCGTTCAAGGCAGAATTATTCCCAGCGGGGAAGTAGAAATCCTCTCCACTCACGACCAGATTTTAGGAGGCCCAGACGGCCAAATTTTCTTGGGTTGCCGATTTCCGGCGGACGAATCTTACCGGCTGGCGTTGCAAGAATTGGGATGGAAAGTCGGGCAAAACTTAGCTAAAAAAGGCGCTTTAGAAAGATTTGGAGTAGATTTTCTCGCTGTAAAGCAATCCGACGGAAAATGGGATCTTCAAGCAATAGAAATTAACTTACGTAAAGGAGGCACAACTCATCCGTTTATGGCTTTGAAGCTGTTAACAAACGGTCGTTACGAGCGTACTACCGGATTATTTTATAGCCAGCAGGGCCGTCCGAAATATTATGTCGCTTCGGACAATTTGAAAAAAGAGCGCTATCGGGGATTATTACCGAACGATTTGATGGATATTATTGCTGACAATCAACTGCACTTTGACAGCGGTACAGAGACGGGCAGTGTGTTTCATTTAATGGGTTGTTTGTCGGAGTTTGGCAAATTGGGAGTGACGAGTATCGGCAATTCGCCGCAACAAGCTGAGGAGATGTATAACAAAGTTGTGAAAGTTCTCGATCGGGAAACGCCAGGCGATGTTAAATTTTAGATTTTAGATTTGAGAATTGATCCAGCCAGTCAGCTTAGATCCCCGGCTTCTTGAAGAAGTCGGGGATCTAATATCCTTAGCGTTTTGTATAGCAAACGATACGACGATTAGGATGTTCTTAATCACCCAAATCATTGCTATTATTGAATGGGCTTTTTTGCTTCTTCCTTCTTCCTTCCGTTAGAGCTAATTTTTAGCGGGATAAAGGGGCGTGGGGTCGATCGAACCTGTGCGGTTGAGTGGCCAAAAACGCACAATTGCCCTACCGATGATATTTTGCTTGGGTACAAAGCCCCAATAATGACTGTCACAGCTTGCGTTGCGGTTGTCGCCGAGTACCAAGTAAGAATTTGGAGCTACAACTACAGGCCCGTAGGGATACTGCGGAATTTCTTCAATATATTTTTCCTGTAGCGGCTGCTTGTTAATAAAAACTTTTCCTTCTCTGACTTCCACACTGTCCCCCGGCAGTCCGATCACTCGCTTGATATAGGCATCTTTGATCGGTGGCGGCTGTCCCGTGCACAAACTAGCCGGATCGGGAGGCATAAATACAATAATATCTCCTCGCTGGGGCTCTTGGAATCGATAGCTGACCTTATCTATAATTAATCGATCGTTAATTTGTAAGGTTGGGAGCATCGAGCCGGTGGGAATGTAGCGTGCTTCGGCAACCAGGGTGCGGATACCAAAGGCTAAAAATGCTGCTAAGCCGATCGTCTTAATTCCTTCGATCCAAGGATTTTCGGTGTCTTGCGGAGGTTTTTCGTCGGCTGACTTGTCTAGACGAGTCATAGTGTATTGTAGTGACTGAGCTGGATACGAATTATAAACTTAATAATGCTTCCATGCTAGCACGCTGTTTACTCAATTAATGATATCTTATGACTCCCAAATCAAGTTTGTTAATCCGTCGCGCTCGCATTCTTTTGCCCAACGGTGAGTTTTTGGTAGGAGATGTGCAAATCTGCGATCGCAAAATTGTCAAGGTTGCTGCGGAAATTGTCGAATCTGGCGATCGAGAAATAGATGCGAAAGGCTTAACTCTGTTACCCGGAGTAATTGATCCCCAGGTACACTTCCGGGAACCGGGTTTAGAACACAAGGAAGACTTGTTTACGGCTAGCTGTGCTTGCGCTAAAGGCGGCGTGACATCGTTTCTGGAAATGCCGAATACGCGACCTCTGACCACAACCCAAGCTGCCTTAGATGATAAACTAAGTCGCGCTGCCGAGAAGTGTTTGGTGAATTACGGCTTTTTTATTGGTGCAACGCCAGAGAATTTGCCGGATTTGTTGAATGCGAATCCGACTCCGGGAATTAAGGTGTTTATGGGTTCGATGCACGGGCAGTTGTTGGTGGATGGAGAAGCAACTTTAGACCAGATTTTTGCCAAGGGCGATCGGCTAATTGCGGTACACGCAGAAGACCAAGCTAGAATCAACCAGAGGCGTCAGGAATTTGCCGGGATTTCCGATATTGCAGTTCACTCGCAAATTCAAGACAATCAAGCAGCTTTATTGGCAACTCAACTAGCAGTAAAACTTTCTAATAAATATCAGCGGCGACTGCACATTCTGCACCTTTCAACGGGGGATGAAGCTGAGTTTTTGCGCCAGGAAAAACCGAGTTGGGTGACAGCAGAAGTTACGCCGCAGCATTTGTTGTTAAATACCAGCGCTTATGAAACTATTGGCAGTTTAGCTCAGATGAATCCGCCTTTGCGCGAGCCCCGCGATAACGAAATACTTTGGCAAGCTTTACTCGACGGGGTAATTGATTTTATCGCCACCGACCACGCGCCGCATACATTAGCAGAAAAAGCTCAAGAATATCCAAATACGCCGTCGGGAATGCCCGGAGTCGAAACTTCTTTGCCTTTGATGCTGACGCAAGCAGTAGAGGGAAGATGTACAGTTGCTCAAGTTGCTAATTGGATGTCGGCGGCTGTTGCTAAGGCTTATAAGATTCCGAACAAAGGGGCGATTGCTCCGGGTTTTGACGCCGATTTAGTCTTAGTTGATTTGGAGAACTACCGCCCGGTGGTCGGAGCAGAGATGGCGAGCAAGTGCGGCTGGAGTTCCTTTGAAGGTTGGAGTTTGACTGGATGGCCAGTTGTGACTGTTGTGGGAGGAAAAGTTGTTTTTGAGAATGGTAAATTGGATACAAATGTGAGGGGAGAAGCCTTGACATTTGACGCTGAGTAAGCATGGATTTAACTCAAGTGTTATAATTGGGTATTCCTGCATCGCAAAGGCGATTTTACCCATGCTTCTCCAAGAACTAGAAACACAACTCCTGGCCTTAACTCCGACTGAGAAAGCTGAAGCCATCGGGCTTTTAACCCAAAGTTTAAACAATAGCTGGCCAGGAATTACCAAGACTCCCGACGTGTGTGGCGGCGATGCTTGCATTGCCAAAACTCGACTTCCCGTTTGGCTGTTCGTGAGTTTACGTCGTCAAGGTTCAAGCGATGCTGAACTTCTACAATTTTATCCCCAGTTGAATGCTGCAAACTTAGTAAATGTCTGGACTTATGCTGAGGCTAACTCAGAAGAAATTGAAACAGCACTCCGAGAAGAAGCAGCAGCAATGATGCAGGAAGTATAATTTATGGCACGTTTCTATGCAGATGAACAGTTCCCGTTTCCTGTTGTGGCATTGCTGCGAAATTTTGGTCACGATGCCCTGACTATTCAAGAGGCAGGAAACGCGGGAGATGATAACCCCGAAGTATTAGCCTTTGCTGTGAATAACGATCGGGGGGTTATGACGCAAAATCGTCGGCATTTCATTCGCTTGCATACTCAACAACCAAATCATGCTGCTATTATCGTGTGTACAGACGATAAAAATCTAGAAAGGTTGGCAACAGGCATCAATGATGCTATTGCTGGTGAGGAAACTTTGAGGGGGAAATTGATTGGAGTCAACCGTCCGACGCAGTAAGTTCGATCGCCTTTTCTCAAACTTCCAATTGCCAATCCAATAAGTCGCCATTACCAATTACTTCAGCTTGCCGCCAGTTATCTAGATAACTCAAATAAATTTGCAAATAATTTTCTGGCTTGTACTGCAATCTTTCCGCCCATTCGATCGCCACAATTCCCAAATCCATTTCTAACCCGTCCCAATAACTTTCTAAGTGCAAAGCCTCCACTTCTTCGGGTTCTAATCGATATAAATCTAGATGATACAGCGGAAGTCGCCCTTCAAAATACTCGTTAATCAGCGTAAAAGTAGGACTCTCAACCGAGTCTGATATTCCTAAACCTTCAGCAATGCCTTGAACCAAGGTAGTTTTGCCCGCACCTAAATCTCCTTGTAATAAGATTAGAGTGCCGGCGGGGAGCGCTCGACCTAACGCAACACCAAACTTGCGCGTAGCCTCAGAATCGGGAAGCAAAGTTTTCATTTCAATAGTTAGTCATTAGTCATTTATTATTTCTTATGTGTTATTTGTTATTTGTTACTCGCTGGCGGCTGCCAATAACCAATAACCAATAATATTAGTCAACAGTCAACAGTCAGCAGCTTAAATGTTGTGCGCGCGGCCGTACCAACGCAGCAACATCCCCGCCAACCTTTGAGAATTGTGGCGAATTAAACCCGTATTTTTATCTTCATCCATCACATTTGCGATGACAATTCGCCGCCCCAATTGCGTTACGGCTTCTCGATCGAGCACAACCGGATAAGAATTCTCCTGAGAATAGCGGATCAAAGCCTTTGCAGAAGGGACTTTGCCTTGAACTACTACAGCATCGAACAGGGGCCGGCCGCAAGCGCGATCGATCGCCCGAATGTGGTCTGCAACACTGTATCCGTCGGTTTCCCCCGGCTGAGTCATAATATTGCACACATAAATGCGCGGAACTTCGCTGTTGGCGATCGCATCAGCAATTTCCGGCACCAACAAATTCGGAATGACACTCGTATAAAGACTCCCCGGCCCAATAATGATAAAATCCGCTTCCCGAAGTGCTTGGGCCACCTTCGGTAACGCCGGAGGATTAGCAGGAGTGCAGCCTATTCTGAGGATTTTTCCGTTAGCTTTTGTAATGCTGGACTCCCCCTCAATCCTGCGGCCGTCAGCCAGTTCTGCCCACAAAGAAACGTCGCTCAGAGTGGCCGGCAGCACTTCTCCCCTAACTGCTAAAACTTTAGAACTCGCGGCGATCGCCTGTTCCAAATCTCCAGCAATATCGCTCATCGCCGTCAAAAACAAATTCCCAAAACTGTGACCCATCAAACCGTCACCGGCCTGAAAGCGATATTGAAATAACTCAGTCAATAACTTTTCCTCATCTGCCAAAGCCGCCAAACAATTGCGAATGTCTCCGGGTGGCAATACCCCAATTTCCCGCCGCAGCCGGCCGGAAGACCCCCCATCATCCGCCACCGTGACAATAGCAGTGATTTTGGCACTGTAATCCTTCAATCCCCTGAGCAAATTAGAAAGACCGGTACCGCCCCCAATTGCCACAATTTTCGGGCCGCGGTGCAAGCGGCGGTGGTTGAGAAGTCGATCGACCAATTCCTCATTCCCTTCGGGCATCAGCACTTGAGTAATAGAGTTCAAACTGCGAGTTTGCCCCCACAGAATTAACAAAATCCCGCCAGCAATGATGATCGGCCCCGACACGTAATTGGGAATAACTTCCGCAATCCACGCCAAAAAATTTCTCAACAATTGCAATAAGAAGAAAATGGGAGTCATCCCAGTCCAAATTGCTAAACCCAAAGTGGCAAGTACCACGCCGCTGGCACTGATCAGCAGCCACCGTTTCACTAACAGCCCGGGGGCTAACCACTTAAACCACTGGTGAACTCGCCCGTTCCGCAAAGAAGGGGGGTAAGGATTTCTGGATTGGGCAAAAACCTGCTTGGCTTTAGCCAAGACGCGGAGGGCTTTAGGAAGTGAACTAATTGACATGGTTAATTAGTCTTAATGGTATTGGAACAGATCGATCTGACAAATTTACAATACAAGAGAGTTTTGATTTGCCAGTCAATTTTAGTTATTAGTCATTAATCATTAGTCAGGAGTCATTAGTCATTAGGTAGACTGAGGACTGAGGACTGATAACTTATTGATAACATTTTATGGCTGAGCCACTAATCGAACTCAAGGGGGTAAGTAAGTCCTTCGGCCAGAACCCGATCCTCGATCAAGTCGATCTGAGGATTTATCGGGGAGAGGCCCTGGCAATTATTGGCCCTTCGGGGACGGGGAAATCTACGATTCTGCGGATAATTGCGGGTTTGTTGGCCCCGGATGCCGGTGAGGTTTTTGTTCAGGGACAGCGCAGGGTCGGATGGGTGGACGACGTGGCAGATCCGATCGGAATTGGGATGGTGTTTCAGCAAGCGGCTTTGTTTGATTCGCTGACGGTGGAGGAGAATGTCGGTTTTTTACTTTACCAGCATTCTAAGCTGCCGCGCCGCCGCATTCGGGAATTGGTGGAGGAAAAGTTGGAGATGGTGGGTTTGCCGCGAATTGGCGAACGCTATCCAGCGCAGTTGTCTGGGGGAATGAGGAAGCGGGTAAGTTTTGCCCGCGCGATCATGGCGAATCCTGATAATGACAGGGATAATCCAGAGGTTTTGCTGTACGACGAACCGACGGCGGGTTTAGATCCGATCGCTTCGACGGTAATTGAAGATTTAATCAGGGACTTGCAGGCGGCCCAAGGTGTTTGCAGCACTTATGCGATCGTCACTCACCAAGACAGTACCATCCGCCGCACTGCCGATCGCATCGTGTTTCTCTATCGAGGCAAAGTGCAATGGGAGGGAACTGTCAATGACATTGCAGCGACAGATAATTTGCTGATCAGACAATTTTTTAGTGGCAGTGTTACTGGGCCAATTCAAGCGCTTGGATAGTCAATTGTCATTATTCCTTAGTCATTAGTCATTAGTTATTAGTCATTAAGGTCGAGGGTAATATGGCAACAAAAAGTTTTCAGGAATTGCGAGTTTATAAATTATCAGAACGACTAGCAGATGAAATTTGGCAAACTGTTAAGACTTGGGAGCCATTTGCCAAAGATACGAGC
Source organism: Microcoleus sp. D3_18_C4 (assembly GCF_036702355.1). Classification (NCBI taxonomy): domain Bacteria; kingdom Bacillati; phylum Cyanobacteriota; class Cyanophyceae; order Oscillatoriales; family Microcoleaceae; genus Microcoleus; species Microcoleus sp. D3_18_C4. The sequence goes on along the minus strand of NZ_JAUBTF010000042.1, from coordinate 25,067 downwards.
GGCAAACAAATTGTCCGTTCAGCCGATAGCGTCGGTGCTAACATAGCAGAAGGAGTGGGACGAGGCAGTTATCAAGACAACAGACGCTTTGTCAAGATAGCTAGAGGTTCTTTATATGAAACTCAACACTGGTTGAGACGAGCTTACACTCGAAACCTTTTAACCGTTCAACAAGTAAATACATTCACAGCAATCATTAATGACTTAGCCCCTCAATTAAACTCATACCTACAATCTATCGGGTCATCCCCTAAAAATGATGCTCAATGACCAATAACTAATAACCCATAACTAATGACTAATGACCAATGACCAATGACTAATGACCAATGACTAATGACCAATGACTAAGGAGGTAATATGCGATCGCGAACTGTAAGAGAAGGTTCTGTCGGGTTCTTAATTTTAGTAGGAATCGGTTTATTTGGTGGCTTAGTGCTCTGGCTGCGGGGCGTGCAGGTAGGGAACCGCAGCTACAAATTCGCCGTAGAATTTGGCAGCGCCCAAGGAATGCAAATCGGCACGCCCATCAGGTATCGCGGGGTGGCAGTCGGTAAAATTACCGCCCTCAAACCCGGTTCCAACGGCGTAGACGTGACGCTGGAGATTTCCCCCGGTACTTTAGTGATTCCCAGGGATGTTACGATCGAAGCGAATAAATCGGGTTTAATTGGCGAATCGTCGATCGACATTACCCCCAACTCGATTTTGCCAGAATCATTACTTACCGCCAATCCCGTTAGTGCCGACTGTCCCTCGGAGATTATCTGCCAAAATTCGCGCTTAAAAGGTCAAGCTGGTGTCACTATCGACGAACTAATTAAATCCACAGTCCGCCTAGCTAATTTCTACACTGACCCCGCCCTGTTTAACAATATTAAATCTCTGGCCGAGAATACAGCCAACACAGCTAAAGGTGCAGCTAAACTTACTCAAGATTTATCGACTTTAACTAAAACTGCCCAAGCGGAAATAAAAACTTTAAATCAATCAGTAAGGGGAGATATTGGGAGCTTAAATCAATCTGTTAAAACCGAAATAGCAAGTTTAAATCAATCATTAAAGGGAGAAGCAAGCACCTTAAATCAATCATTAAAGGGAGAAGCAAACACCTTAAATCAATCGCTCAAGACAGAAATATCAGCAGTCGCCGCTGATGTGTCTAAAGTAGCAGCTACGGCGGACACTTCCACAAAAGCCGTATCTGCCGCTGCGATAAATTCTGCTAATTCAGTAACTCAAGCAGCCAATCAAGTTACATTAACAGCTAACCAACTCAATTCTTTAGTAACAACCAACCGCGCCAGTTTAGTCTCAACTCTGAATAACATCAATCAAAGCAGTCAGGAACTGCGCGTAGCTGTTAGCAGTTTGAGTCCGACAATTAATCGCATCAACCAAGGACAATTGCTGAACAATTTAGAAGTTTTATCAGCGAATGCTGCCCAAGCTTCTGGTAATTTGCGAGATTTATCCAGCCAGGTAAACAATCCCGCCACTTTGCTATTATTGCAGCAAACTCTAGATTCTGCACGAGCTACATTTCAGAACGTGCAAAAAATTACTTCCGACGTGGATGATTTGACGGGAGATCCGGCTTTCCGCAACAATATTCGCAGGTTGTTCCACGGATTGGGAGGCTTGTTGGGTTCGACAGAACAACTGCGACAGCAAGTTAAAGTGACTCAAACATTAGCCCCCCTTTCTGAGAAAGTAAATGCCAGTACACCTCCCATAAATCAATCAGTAGATCCTGGATTTCCCAGCTTGCACAAACAGCAAAAATTGCCTGTTATACCTTCTCAAACTGCCAGATCAGCAGAACCAGTGGCTCCCAAAAATACCCCTTAAAACAGGGTATCATTGAATAACCTCCCTTGCAAGATTCGCGACTTCCTCTAGTTAGTAAGGTGGGCAATACGCACCCCGATTATACCTAGTTAATAAGGTATGGCTTTCGCACCCTGCATTAAAGTTATTGTCCAAATCCTATTAATAAAAAACTCTTTCTATCGAACCAAGGAAAACCAATGACGCAAACTTTATCGAAACCGGACGCAACCAAAACCCAGTATAATATAACTTGGGAAAAATTGCCAGATGACTTTAAATTACCAGATGATCCTGTGGAAAACATTGACCAACCACTTTTAGCCGCCGCCCTACGAGAAGCCTTGGATCTGGCAGGATTTATCCTAGCTTCAATGCTAATAGCTTCCAATTTTGGACTGTGTGCCAAAGTTAACGACAAAACAGTAGTAAAAGCCCCGGATTGGGTGTACGTTCCCTCGGTATTGCCAGCAGAACCAGGAGAAGTTCGCCGCAGTTATACGCGCAATGCTGAGGGAGAAGTACCTGCTGTAGTGATGGAGTTTTTATCGGATACTGACGGCAGTGAATATTCAAATAAACCGACATATCCTTACGGAAAATGGCGGTTTTATGAGCGAATTTTGCAAGTGCCGATTTATGTAATTTTTGAACCGAAATCGGGAGTAGTGGAAGTGTACAGACTCTCGACTTCGGGAGAATACGAACTGCAAGAACCGGATGCTAATCAGCGATTCTGGATAGAATCGATGGGTTTATTTCTGGGGGTTTGGGAAGGTGAAAAATCTCAGAGAACGGGTTATTGGTTGCGCTGGTGGGATGAGAATGGCAATTTGCTGTTGTGGGGTGCGGAACGGGTGGAACAGGAGCGCCAGCGTGCCGAAGAGGAACGCCAGAGGGCCGAAGAGGAACGCCAGAGGGCCGATCGACTAATGGCATACTTGAGAAGCCAAGGCATCGATCCTGATGGCATTTGAAGGTGTGAAAGGTCGATCGGCCTTTCGGCCCTTAATCCAATCCCATTTTGATTGCACAATCCAGTCAGCAAGGGCGTTTTAGATTAAAAATAACCATAATTAAGGAGCGATCGGCATGACTGCAACAAAATTAGAAGAAAAATTATATCGGCTTTCTGAGGAATTAGCCTCAGCACTAGAAGCGGAACGCCAGCGTGCTCCTGAACTCACATCTTTGCTACCGCGTTACCGATCTCGGTTTGGCGAAATGTCAGAGAGTAACGGCTAAAAAGTAAGGGTGCGATCGCGCTTCATCGATCTCGATCGTCCGCGTGTTATTGTCACCTAAATGTCCTTGACAAATATGAGATTTTGTGCAGGGCTAGAATTGGTTCCAAATTTTAAATCGCAAAGGGCGATCGTTTTGCGATCGAACTTGGGCAATCTAGAGATAGGTGCTTTGCGAGTACCGGGAAAACAGCGAGGCCAAGAGTTAGCAATGGAAAGTACACAGAAAAAATCTAGCCCTCGTCCAGTTAATAAGGGCGATCGAATTAAGCAGATTTTTGCGTTTGTATCAATGGTTGGCTTTAGTGGTTCGGCAATTTTTGGTATGGTGAGTCTGTTCAGCAGCGGTTTGAGCAGCCAGCACCAGCAAAAATCTGCTCCAGTAGCAGTTTCTCAGGAATCTTTGCTGGCGGCGCAGGAACGGGGATATGAGACGGTTTTACAGCGGGAACCGCAGAATCAGACGGCTCTGGAGGGGTTGGCAAATGTGCGGTTGCAGATGAATAATCAGGTGGGGGCGATCGAGCCTTTGGAGAAGTTGGTGAAGCTAAATCCCAACAGAGCTGATTATAAGGCGCTGTTGGGGCAGGCGAAGGGGAAAAAGTAAGAGGCAGGAGAATAGGGGGAGAGGAGGGCGATCTTTAAGGAAAGTTGAGTGATTCTAGTAGGGAAACATACCAGCTCCCTAAAAATAGAAAAGATAAAAAATTGTTATTCCAAAAAAGAAGAAATTATGAAGCAAAACGACAACTTAGTAAAGTTACATATTGGCTGTGGGACACACATCAAGGAGGGATACTCTAATATAGACCAATATGTTTATGCTTCAGGCGTTATTCAAATGGATATCTTTAATCTGTCCTTTGAAAGTGACTCTGTAGATGAAATTTTTACAGAACATATGCTGGAGCATATTGGAAAATTTGAAGTGCCACTAGCTCTTCAAGAATGGGCAAGAGTTTTAAAGCCAGACGGTAAATTGGTGATGAATTTACCAAATCTAGAATGGTGTATGCAGCAGTGGTTAGCTAAGCCAGAAGATGAACGATGGGGTTGGCAATTAGATACTATATTTGGGTTGCAGACCCACCCTGGCGAGTTTCACAAGACGGGCTTTACTGCGCCTCGACTGCAACAATTGCTGAAAGCCACAGGTTTTCAAAATATCACGATTAGTAATTACTGGTCTCATGCTCAGAGCTGCTTTTGGGTTGAAGCAAGTAAAGGTTACTTCACGAGTGCAGTTAAGTGTTTAGCGAGCATAGTTGTACCTTGGTGGGATCACAGTGAATTGTTAGAACTGTGGGAACAAAATCTCCAATACTTACCCGATACCGAAATAATATTTATTGATAATGGTAGCGCACCAAAAGGAAAAACAGCATTGGAAGAATTTTGCAGGCGACAGAAGATTAAGCTGCTACGAAATGAGACCAATAGAGGCTTTGCGGCAGCAAACAATCAGGGAGCGAAGGTAGCAAATGGTGAGTATATTATTCACCTAAATAATGACGTGGAAATAATAGATTCACCGATTGAATATTTGTGTAATTTGGCTGCCGAAGGTTTAGCTGGACCTTTAGCGCAAAATGAACTAGGAGAATTTTATTTAGAAGGTTGGGCGCTGTGTATTAAAAGATATTTGTTAGAGGCGTTGGGAGGATGGTGCGAAGACTATGGGCCTGGATATTGGGATGATGTGGACTTGTCTCATCGGGCAAGATTGGCAGGCTATTCATTGACCCCTGTTCCTGATGCAAATCGGTTAATTCGCCATATAACAAACGCTACAGGTCGAGACGGACGAATCGATCAACTTGCTTTACATTTTAAAAATAGAAAAATTTTTATAAGAAAGTATTATAATTCTTGTCCCAAAATCATTGTTGATGGCGTATTCTTCCAGCTTTACAGAACAGGGATAGCTCGTGTATGGTCCTCATTGTTAGAAGAATGGGCAGAAAATGGTTTTGCTAAGCATATTGTAGTTCTTGACAGGGCTGGAACAGCGCCCAAAATCTTGGGTATCAGATACCGTACTATAGCAGCTTATAACTACGGAACAACCGATGCTGATCGCGAAATGCTGCAAGCAGTCTGCGATGAAGAAGAGGCTGTTTTATTTATCTCTTCCTACTACACGACACCGCTATCAACACCTTCGGTGTTTATGGCATATGACATGATTCCAGAAGTTTGGTCGACGAATTTAGATGAAGCCATGTGGAGGGAAAAGCATCACGGTATCCGCCATGCTTCTGCATATGTTGCTATCTCAGAAAGTACAGCACGGGACTTAACAAGGTTTTTCCCAGCCCTTGCCCAAGAATCGGTAACTGTAGCTCATTGCGGAGTTAAAAATCTTTTCTCGTCAGCGAGTAAAGAAGAGATTAGTAGTTTTAAAACGAAGTACGGAATTTCAAAACCATATTTTATTTCGGTTGGTGGTGGAGCTGGTTATAAAAATTCTATTTTATTCTTCCGCGCATTTGCTCAACTTGCAAGTAAACAAGGTTTTGAAATAGTATGTACGGGGAGTGGAGTTTTATTAGAAGGAGAGTTTAGAAATTATACATTAGGTACTGTAGTTCACAAGCTTCAACTTGATGATGAGGAGTTGAGATTAGCTTATGCCGGTGCTGTTGCACTGGTTTATCCATCGAAATATGAAGGATTTGGCTTGCCTGTACTGGAGGCACTCTCCTGCGGTTGTCCCGTCATTACTTGTCCTAATGCCTCGATTCCTGAAGTGGCAGGAGAAGCAGCTTTATATGTGGATGATGAGGATGTTGAGGGTTTAGCCGATGCACTTTGCGAGGTACAAAAACCGAAGGTTCGCAACTCATTGATTGCGGCTGGGTTGGAACAAGCCAAAAAGTTCTCTTGGTCAAAAATGGCGAAAACGGTTAGTTCCGCCCTGATAGACGCAACTCTAGTGCGTTTAAACTTGAAAGAGATTAATCTAATTATTTTTCCAGATTGGACGCAGCCAGAAGAGTCTCTTGGTTTAGAATTGGAACGAGTAGTGAGGGCGATCGCAACTCACCCAGACAAAAGCAAGATGACTTTACTGGTAGACAATAGTAACATTTCTGACGAAGATGCTAATCTCGCTTTATCAAGCGTGGCGATGAATCTTTTAATGCAAGAAGATTTAGATGTTTCCGACGGCCCAGAAATTACACTGATTGGACAGTTGAGCGAAATTCAGTGGTTAGCTTTGACACGTCGACTTTACGGTCGAATTTTGTTGGAAAATGAGAATAAAGAAGCGATCGCACTTCGGGAAGCAAAAGGTATTAATTGTTGCGAACTAGAAAAATTTAACCAACAGGCATCAGCCCTAAAAGTAGAGGATAGCTAACCACTTCTCCACCTATCTCCATCCTTACACTTCTTGATTAAGCAAAGCCTTAATTCCCTCTAAATTTCTTTGAGCGTCTGTACAGTTTTCATCAAAATTAAGCGCTAGTTCAAAAGCATATATAGCGGCTTGCCAGGACTTCATCTGAATGTACGCAGCACCTAAACCACAGGCCGCATCAGTTGTCATAAAACTGATTTCAAAAGGCTCTCCTGTATAGTAACTGACATCTTTACCAAGTTGCAAGCACTTCTCAAAATAAGCAATAGCGCCCAGAGGAAATCCTAAACTAATTAAAGTCATTCCAGCTATGTAATTTATAGGCGGATAGTTGGCGCACCACTCCAGACCGCGCTGACAAATTAACCGTGCCGTTTCATAATCTTGATTCTGCAAGGACTGCCCCGCCAATGTAAAAATCAGGGAGGGAATAAAAGCAAAATCATCCGGCGGGTTCCCTTCCATCAAGTGTGGAAAAAGTCGCTCAAATGCTTCAGCGTAGCATTCTTGAGCTTTCTCAGCTTGCTGAGTAGCCCCGTAAACATTAGCAAGGCTGTAAAGAAGTCTTAAGCTAATACCTTCCTCTTGCTGGATTCGTTCCAAAATAGCAATGTCACGCTCTATCAATTCTTGCTGGATTTCTTCAGGAGCGGTTTTAGGATGGTGCAGAATTTTCAAACTTTCTAACTGACTTAAAAAGTTTGAACGATCGTACCATTTTTTTAAGTCTATATATTCGTGTAGGCGACTTACATATCTAAGTTCTGGAAGATTGCGAAATAGCCTGGGTGTGTGTAATGGGGTTGTCCCCTGTACAGCATTGGCTTCGCTTAGCATCAGTAAATAGGCTATGACTTCCCTTTTTGAAGTTAATTCCTCTTTCAACGCATCAGTATTAACAACTAATTCTTCATCAGCATCCAAAACTAAAATCCAGTCGCCCGATGCTAAGGAAAGAGAAAAATTTCGAGCGGCTGCAAAATCATCGCACCATTTGAAGTAATCGACTTTTGCTCCATATTGAAGAGCAATCTCCGGCGTACCATCCTGAGAGCCAGTATCTACCACTATCATTTCATCAACGTAAGGTTTAGCGCTCTCTAAGCATCTCGGTAAATTCTTTTTTTCATCTTTAACAATCATGCAAAGGGACAATCGAGGCGCAATCACCTCATCTAAAGCATCACTCACTTAACTATCCTCCACAGTTCAAGTTATGTCATACATTGCTATCAGTCGTTTTACGAATGATGTTTCTCCAGATACATTTGCCACATTTGTTGGTAAGCTTTCTCCATCTCTAGCGTAAAATGCTTAGCATTCCACAGGGGAGCAGTTTGCCTCGAATGTCGCAATTTCCAAGCAATTTGTTGCCTCATAGCCGTATCTTTCCCTAAGCGTATCCCCCACTCGACATATTCCTCATCCGTCCAAGCTATTCCCTCAGTTATACCAGCATTGATCATCATCGTGTAACTGTTGCGAGCCGCAAATTGCTGTCCTACCCGCGTCACGAGGGGAATGCCCATCCACAAAGTTTCTAGGGTAGTTGTAGCACCGTTGTAAGGATAAGTATCAAGAACTACATCTGCAATGCCTAAGTTTGCTCTATGAACAGATTCGGCTCCTACCTCTGGCAAAAAACGCAGGCGATCGCCCGCCACACCTTCTTCTTCTGCTAACTGAAAAAAGAAGTTTTTAATTGATTCTTCATCAGCAGAACCTTTGATTAAAAAGTAACTATTTGGTACTTCTGCAATAATTTTTATCTGTAGTCGCGCTGTATCTGGATGGCGTTTATAGCCCCTCTGAGCACTAAGATATACAACAGCATCACTCGGAATACCCAACCTATCGCGCCTCAAATCTGGAATACCCACCTCAAAACCATCCACAGCTATATAAGTTTGAGGCAAACGCCAAATTTTTTCACTGTAATATTCCTCAGCAGACTCCGGCAGAACATAGGGATCGGCAATAAAATAGTCAACCGCCGGCAACCCTGAAGCATCCCAACCCAGCCAAGTGACTTGAACGGGTGCAGGCTTGAGTGCCATCACCTCACAAGTCACATCGAGTGTGATGCTGTCGAGATCGATCAGAATATCAATCTCATCGTGATAAATTTGCTCAGCCACTTCAGTACCGTAAAAACCGCCTTTGTGGGCTTTATCAACATGATTGACAAACCATTCCTGTAAAGAGTCCTCCGTCTTTCTATAGATCAGGAAATAACCGTGTATTTCAAATTGAGCGCGATCATGATGCTGGAAAAGCCATCGTGCTAGCCAGCCAACTGAATGTCTTCTGAGGCAATGCGATACATAACCAATCTTCAAACGCTTAGTAGCAGTACCATTGCTTTTACTGGATGCCACTCGCTGTCTGTATCGATCTGCCTGCTCCTTGGCATAGGTTTCAACATTAGTTTGACATAACTGAGAGACTTGATTTTGAATGGGTTTATTAATTTTTGGACTGTCTTCAAAGTACGGTAAAAAGAAGGTAGTAAGAAACAGATTTTGGACTGTAGTCGCGTGAAGTGATGTTGGTTGTTCGCCGATCAGTGACTCCAACAGTGATTTGTGTCTCTGGATTACCGGTAATACCTGTTCCCAATATCCACCTGCACTCATCAATCCCCGCATAATTTGATGATTAGAAAAAACTTTATCTGCTAGTTGCTTGCATAAGGAATAGCGCAATTTGGCAATTTCTATACCCCGAGCATATTGCTGAGCATTTTGATAATAAGTACCTAACTGTAGCAAAATTCCGAGATTATTAATATCTAAAGTGCGAGCTAACTCTGCAAAGCTTATTGCTAGTCCCGGCATCAATGCCGAGTGAGCAATTTCCACCGACGCTGCGATGACAATTTCAATAAAAACTAGAGGTTCCCGGACATGGGCTAGACAGGCTTCCGCTAGTTCGAGCGACGAAGGGTGCAGGGGAGCATAATGTAAAACACTGTTGAGCACTTGCATTAATAGCTCAGAGTCTGCCTCTGCGAGTTGCTCTGAATGGAGATGATCGATTAAGCCCAGAGCATTCAGTTCCTCTCCTGTATAGGTCTCAAGCAGGATGCACAAGCCAATCAAGTGCAAGAGGTTGCTAATATCTGCGGGATTAATTTCTCGGATGTGCTGCCGAATTACCCAAGCTACTGAATAGTCTGCTATACCTCTACGTCGCTCTGCTTCCGCTTGCAACACTTGTATCAGTTCTGCTGTCCACTCCTCCACTTGTTCTGGTTCCCCTTCTGCCATGCCTAGCAGCCAAGTAGTTTGAGCTTCTGCTTCTTGTTCCTGCAACAGAAACATCAAGCCCAAATGCCAGTAATTAGATTTGGTGTCTGGATTAACTTCTATTGCTTGCTCGTACAACTTTGCTGCTTGAGCATAATGTCCCTGCATTGCATATTTATCTGCTTGCTGCTGAAAAGTTTGTAGTTCAGGCAATCCCGGGTTGTCTAAAAAGTTAGAGGGTGTCAAATTTTTAATATGGGAAACTAATATTTCTAGAAACTATGCAAATGGGTAGTGTATACAAACACTACCCACTTTTGGAAAAAGTTAAGACTACATTGATCGAACCTTCCTAGCCGTAATACCTTTTTTACTTGGCGACTTCTGTACCACCAGTTTCACACCGAGAACCGATCGCCGCGTTCGGATCTGGCTTATAAGCAGTAGCCTCACCATCATATGCACATAAAACGGCTGACGTGGTTTTGTCCTGTGTAGCCGCGCCTGCTCCAGTTTGTGAACCTATAGCTACCCCACCAGCATATAATTGGAGGGACTTTTTATTTACAGGTGTTGCGAAGTTGGTCGCTTTTGTATCCGATGCAAAATCTGACTGTTGGATTGAGTATAGATAGTTAGTAGTTTGAGTTTTGATGCCCAAACCCAAATCATTAACGTCCTTTACAAAGCCATTATCCTCTGCATATTTAGCTTGCTGAGCTCTGTTCATGGAACCGATATACTGCTTGGCTTCTGACTGCTTGGCTTTGTTGGCTTGGCTGAGGAAGGAAGGCAGAGCAATCGCAGACAAAATACCGATGATGATAATAACGACCAGCAGTTCAATCAGGGTGAAACCCTTATCCTGTCTTTTTTGATTGAGGTGTTGCAGGAATCTGGCTTTAAATTCAGTTTTCATTGGTTGTTTCTCCTAGAGGGGTGGGATGCTTGATTTCTAACTCTTAGAGATAACTTACCCACTTCTGACAGGCTTCATATCACTCGCGGGATTTTTTTTTTCGTTCTCAAGCCGATCGCTCCAAAAGCACGTATATAAAAGCTTCTAGCATTTTCAAAAGTTCCTTGACCTCCTCAAACGCTGTCTCGTGACTCGCGGGCTCTAGGGTAACGGGATGGATGGGTCTGAGCTTTAGCCAGCGTTCGGCTAGGTCGGTGACAGAACAACCTCCTTCCCAAAGCGGCAGCAAACAAGCAGCCTTAATACTCTCTATTAGGATAGGAACTTTGGTTGGCAAACGCACATAACTGCTGATCTCGAATGGTCTGTAACCATTGATACAGTTAATCAAGTCTTCTTGTACCTGAGCAGTCCTTAGCTGGGGATGCAGATACACCCGTGCAGTCTGCCAATCAGCAAGAGTCCATTCCGAAACAGGTAACAACGGCTCTCGCGCGGGATGAGCGCACCAAAAGTCAATTAAACGATGAACTGGTTGTAACAGTTCAAACATATGCAGCCTCTCTTCTATAGAAACTTCTGGCAAACTCATCTCCAGAAATGCAGGTAAGTTATCTGGATCTTTGAACAAGTCCGTCAATTCCCAGTGTCGCCAATTCACCATGCTCACAAACTGTAAATCAGCAACTCTCAGCGCCGCGAACATTTCAGAAATCGTATAGCCTTTATCACCTTGAAACAAATAATTCATCAGTATGGACTGTTCCTTTTCAGCAAGGTTACCGTCCCAGGTAGTTACTTTAAGTCTTACGTCATCTTTCAAAGCATTCATAATATCACGGGTTAATTGGATCTCCATTTCTTGCGGATTTTCATCCATCAACCCCATCATCCTGAAAAGTGCTTGGGCGCGGTAAAAGTTAGTGCGCTGAAGAGAACTGTGCAGGTTGGTACGGATGATCCCCTCGGATTTGAGGACTGATTTCATCGCTTGCAATCCCACCGCTATGTCAGGTAAAATATAAAGCACCTCGTCGTTATTAATGTAGTCAAATGTGAGATTCAAGCTGGGTAAGTCTTCGATGGCTAAAACATGAAACTCGGCCTTTTCAAATCCGTGATGTCGCAGCCGTTTTTGAGCTAAGTTAACAGATTCTTCAGAAAGGTCTATGCCAACAATTTTTGCTCCGGGATTTGCCTCTGCCAAAATTAAGGATTTATAGCCAGTGCCGCAGCCAGCGTCTAAAATAACTTTACCTTCAGTCTCTATAACTTTTTGATTTCTTAAATAGTAAGCTGTTACCAGATTATGAATGTAGAGAGATTGATAGTCTGTTTTGGGAGAGTAATCGAGGGCAAATTTAGGGTAAGGAGCATTGTCAAATTGTTGACGAATTTTCTCTATCAAGTCTGATTCTTGCTTATCCATTCTCTCTCAAGCCTAATATTAGTAAATTAGCTGATGGCACATTCCTATTCTAGAATGGAAAGGCATCTGAGCCGCGCTATCTGGGGAAAAATTGATCGCCCCCCAATCCTCCGAGATCCTGCAATAATGGTGTCTCGATGGCTTCTCGGCATATTAGCCAAGTCCGCGCGACCGAAGCTATCCCGAAATGAAGCGCCCCTCTTCTCCCTCCCAAAACCAGATTATATAACCAAAGACCAATTCTATGAACACCAACACCGGATTTATCCTGAAAGTATTCCTGATCTCCGCTGTAATCTCCCTCATCATCAAGTACGGTGGCCCCATTATCTCTATACCCTTAACCGCATTCAACGCCCTAATCGCCGTCTTTACCCCCAGTATCATCCTAGCTGCCGTCCTCGGCTGGCGATCGCGCCAACAGCCAAGATAGGGGATGGAGGGCGATCGCCAGCTCCCAAAGACGAGTTAAATTAAACCAGGGGCGATCGAACTTTCACACCAAAACCCCTCCATGCCCAGCAATATAAATGAGACAGACAATCACATGGATCTAGCCACCTTAAATCTGAAACCCTTAAATTTGCTGATTTTTCCTGATTGGAACCAACCAGAAGAATCTCTTTATTTAGAGTTAGAACTAATTATTAGGAGTCGGGTAAATCATCCCGATTGCGATTTTATCACTATTTTAATATATGTGAGCGAAAGTTTAGAAAAATCCGAAATAGATCCCAATCTAATTTTATCAGCGATTGTGATGAATCTTTTTATGGAAGAAGATTTAGATACTAGCTGCGAACCAGAAATTATTTTATTAGAAAACCTCAATCGAAGCCAGTGGCAGGATATTTTGCCACAGATTCAATATCGAATTAAGTTGAATGCGGAAAATCACCAAGCAATAGCAGAGTCTGGAACCGCAGAAATTCCAGTAGTGGAACAGGAACAACTTAGCGAGATAACTGTTGATTCCCAAGCATTAGCGTTGAGAGAATTCGGCAACCAATTCTATCGTCAAGGAAGATACGAAGCTGCCATTAAGCACTATCAAAGGTTTTTAGTATCCCAGATAGGAGATATAGAACTGTATAGTAACTTAAGCGAGTGTTTAAGAAACCTCAACAGAATCGAAGAAGCGATCGGGATTCTTGACTCAGGCATCCACCATTACCCAACAGCAGGACAACTGCACTTTCAAATAATCAAAATTTTTCAGCAAAACGGACGCACTCAAGAAGCTATATCAAGTGCAGAAAGAGCAACGAAACTACTGCCCCATGAATATGTTTTTCAACTATTCAAACACTTGATATTGCCGATCATTTATAACACATCAGATGAAATCCTATTTTACAGGAAAAGATTTGTCCAAGGATTAGAAAACGTAATTCAGCAAACCTCCCTAAAAACTCCCGAATACAAAATTAATGCTTTGCGGGGTTTTAGTAGTTTTACTAATTTTTACCTAGCATATCAGGCTTACAATGTTGTGGAATCGCAATCAAAGTATGCTAATTTAGTGCATCAAGTTATGGTCGCCAACTATTCGCAGTGGGTGCAACCGCAATCAATGCCTCCCCTGCTGGAAAATGGCAAAATTAGAGTCGGTTATATTTCTAGTTATTTGCATTCTTACAGCGGCACTTTATGGTTAACTGGCTGGCTGCGTTATTGCAACCACCAACTATTTGAAATTTACTGTTACTATACGGGGGACGAACCCGATCCAATTACAGAAAGATTTCGCCAATACAGCGATCGATTTCGCCACATTCCTCACAACCTAGAAGGCGTATGCCAACAAATTATTGATGATAAATTGCATATTCTTGTCTTCCCGGAAATTGGCATGGACGCACCAACTATACAAGTAGCAGCTTTGCGCCTTGCCCCCGTGCAATGTTCGGCGTGGGGACATCCTGTAACCTCTGGTTTACCGACGATTGATTATTTTATTTCCAGTGAATTGATGGAACCGGAAAATGCACAGTTGCACTACTCAGAAACCTTAATTAAGTTGCCTAATATTGGCGTTGCCTACCCAAAACCGATTGTTGGTCAATTAACCCAAACTCGCTCAGATTTTAACCTGCGAGAAGATGCCGTTATTTATTTGTGCTGCCAAGCTCCTTTCAAATACTTACCACAATATGATTTTATTTTAGCAGAAATTGCTCGCCGCCTTCCGCAAGCTCAGTTTATTTTTCCTCGCGGCGAATTACTGCGGGAACGGTTAAAGCGTGCTTTTGCTGCTGTGAATCTCGACAGTGAAGATTACTGTCTGTTCCGAACTATTCCAACTCGACAAGATTACATAGCAATTAACTTTCTGTCTGATGTTTTTTTAGATACTTTTACTTGGTCGGGGGGGAATACGTCTTTGGAGGCGCTCGCTTGCAATTTACCCATAGTAACTTGTCCGGGAGAATTTATGCGGGGACTTCATGCTTATAGCTTTCTCAAAAGGCTGGGAGTAACAGACACAATCGCCAAAAATGAAGAAGAATATATTCAAATAGCTGTCAAGTTGGGTATAGATTCAAAGTGGCGCCGAGACATTGCACAACGCATGAGTCAGCGACAAGGTGATCTGTTTGACGATAAAGTTTGCGTGACAGCTTTAGAGACTTTTTATCAAGAAGTTGTTCGAGAAAGGCTTGAAGGTAACAAGAATTCTATAGGTTAGGGCGATCGCGCCAGCAGCAGTAGAGACACAATCAAAAAGTGCGATCGATATACACTAGGTCTAAAAACTATGTTTTTGCCAAAATCTTAATTCCCCGTACAGCTATCAAAACCAAAGTTGAGGCACTCACCATGATTCAAACCATCACAGAATTAGTAACATTCGATGAATTCATTGATTGGTATCCTGAGAATTCAGAACACCGCTACGAACTGCACAATGGAGAGATTGTTGAGATGCCAAAAGCAACAGGTAAACATTCTAAAGTGGCCGGTTTTACCAGCGGCTGGTTATTTCTCGAAATAGAACGCTTAAACCTACCCTACTTCATCCCCAAAGAATGCGTCATCAAACCCATGCGCGAGGAATCGGGATATGAACCAGATATTATTGTACTTAACGAACAAACCATTGGAAACGAGCCGCGATGGGAAAAATCATCAATTATCACAATGGGTTCATCAGTCCCCCTAATCGTCGAGGTAACTAGCACTAATTGGGGTGATGATTATGCCCTAAAGCTTGAGGCTTATGAGTCAATGGGTATTCAAGAATATTGGATTATAGACTATCTAGGATTGGGCGGCAGACGGTTTATTGGCAACCCCAAACAACCCACTTTTTCGGTTTACCAACTAATTGACGGGGAATACCAAGTCAAACTGTTCAGAGGCGCCGAGGGTATTGAGTCCCGAACTTTCCCCGAATTGAAGCTGACAGCGCAGCAGGTGTTCGCCAAAGGGAATTGAGGAGGCTGCTTATACTCATGTCCGAGTAGGGGTATATGATTAAAGATGCGATCGCGCCCATCTGCTGTATCTTGATATAAAGGCGATTCATCGCTTCTGGGCTGCTGAGCAATTAGCAAGCAGTAATTCCCCATACCCTATTCCTCAATCTAAAATCTAATATCTAATATCTAAAATCTAATGAAGCTAGGACAGTGGATGGGCTTATTAGCCCTCATCGCATCTTGTTACATTTTGTGGCAAATCAGGCAGGCCCTACTGCTGCTGTTTGCGGCCGTCGTCTTAGCCACCGCCTTAAACAGGCTAGCACGCTACTTGCAAAAATTCGGACTCAAAAGATCGATCGCTGTACTCTTATCAGTTAGCTTCCTAATCCTCGTATTCGTAGGCTTATTCCTGATAATTGTACCGCCCTTTACCCAACAGTTTCAACAACTTACCCAAAGAGCCCCTCAAGGAATAGAAAGATTAAATCAGTGGATAGATCAATTTGAAGGTCGTTTTTCGGGACAATTTGGTCAGAGGCTGCCCAATCTTGATGTTAACGACATCATGCAACAACTGCAACCTTTATTCAACCAACTCGTTGGCGGTGCAGGAGCCTTTGTCGGTAACACATTAGGCGTTATTCTCAGCTTTTTGCTAGTCATAGTTTTGACATTGATGACATTAGCAGAACCTCTATCTTACCGCAAAGCATTCATCCAACTATTTCCATCTTTTTATCGGCGACGAGTCGATGGCATCTTAGATGAATGCGAAATAGCTCTCGGTCGATGGGTCATCGGCGCTCTCATTAGCATGAGTGTGATTGCTTTTTTGAGCTTAATTGGTTTGTCGGTCTTGCAAGTCCCCCTACCGCTAGCTCACGCTGTAGTAGCAGGATTTCTTAACCTAATTCCCAATATAGGCCCCACTTTGAGCGTCATCCCCCCAATGACGATCGCACTTTTAGATTCTCCCTTACAATCAGGTTTTGTCCTAATCCTTTACTTTCTAATTCAACAGTTTGAAAGCAACGTCCTCACCCCCTACGTCATGGCACAGCAAGTATCACTGCTGCCAGCAGTAACATTAATAGCTCAAGTATTCTTCGCCACCTTCTTTGGATTTTTAGGCTTATTGCTAGCTCTCCCCCTCACCGTTGTAGCTCAAGTTTGGATTAGGGAAGCCCTCATTAAAGATATTCTAAACCAGTGGAGTGCCAGCCCTAAAACCTTAGCAGCAATCGATTCTGCTATCCATGAAAAACATGAATCTATAGGAGTCGCCGAAAGCCTACCAGAAAAATATTTACCAGAACAGAAACCAGACATCCCCGATCATGCTGAAAATGAGGCTCCTGAAAATCAATAGTTAAGGTTCATAATGACTTCAATCCTGATTCATTGCCAGTTATAGTACAGAAGTATTCACTATAAAATTAGGAAAAATGTGGTACTAACACTCTCACCTAATTATCTTCAAGCCTCGCATTTGTTACCGTATCTCTGCCAGCTATAAAAAACTGTTGAACACTCAAATTCAACTGCACAAATGTGGGTGACAAAACTCTATTACTACCCCGAAAATGACTGACTTGATACTCACCGTCAATCAACTGTTAAACAGAAAAAGTAGGTTTTTTCGGGGTGCCAATATAGCGTCTGACACCAAGTCCTAAATACTCCGCAATCCAGTATTCAGAAATGCCCAAAGCTTCGTAATTCACCAATTTGTAGCCATAATTATCGCGCCAATTGGTACTGACAACTTCGACAATTAGCCGGACAGGACTACCCATCGTAATGATAGATTCCTTTTTTTATCTCGGTTCGCTGTCCGTTCCTTGCCTGTCTAAAACGATCACATCCGGTTCGTAACCAGATAGCTCATTATCAGCTTTGACAACGCATTCTTTGGGAATGAAGTAAGGAAGTCCTAGTCGTCGGATTTCAAAGTTGAGTTCAGCGACAAGGAAGCCGGCTACCTCTGAATGTTCTCCGGTTGCTTTAGGCATTTCAACAATAGTTCCATTGTGCAGTTCGTAACGGTTTACCGAATTTTCAGGATACCAGTCAATAAATTCATCGAAGGTGACTGGTTTTAATATCGCTTGACTCATGGCGATCGCTCTTTATTTTATTTATAATATAATCCTGATATCTGTTATAGCATTTTGCGGTGTTATCAAACCGAGGTTGATCGCCAAAACAGCATTCGCTCGATCGACATTCCATCAATCCAAAATCAATCCAAAATCAAAATCACTCCAAAATCAATCAATTCAAAATCTAAAATCCAAAATCTAAAATCTAAAATATATGAGATCGATCGACGAAATCAACGATAAAATCAGCCAAGGCAAAGCCACAGTCTGGACAATCGAAGAACTCAAAACTAGAGTTCAAGAAACCAGCATTACCCAAGCCGCCAAAGAAGTCGATGTGATTACCACCGGCACCTTCGAGCCCATGGAATCCTCCGGTGCAATCATCAACCTCGGCCATACCGACCCGCCGATAAAAATCCGCCAGTGCTGGCTAGACGGCGTTTTAGCCTACTCCGGCTTCGGGGCAGTAGACCTGTACCTGGGAGCCACCCAAGTAGCCGAAGACGGCGAAGAATCCCGCGAACGGGGAGGCGGACACGTCATCGAAGACCTGATTGCCGGGAAACCCGTGCAGTTGCGTGCCTTGGGGCAAGTAACAGACTGCTACCCCCGCGCCTCCTTTGAAACCACGATTACCCGCGATACAATCAACCAGTTTTATTTATTCAATCCCCGCAACGCATATCAAAACTTTATTGTTGGAGTCAACGGGGGCGATCGCCCGCTGTTCACCTACCTCGGCCCCCTGCAACCAAACCTCGGCAACGCCGTCTACTCGAACCTTGGAGCCATGTCTCCCCTGCTCAACGACCCCGACCTCGAAATCATCGGCATCGGCACCCGTATCTTCCTAGGAGGCGCTCAGGGCTACATCACCTGGGAAGGAACCCAGCACTTCCCACTGCAAAAACGCCAGCCCAACCGCACCCCCATCGGCCCCGCTGCCACCCTCGCACTCATCGGCGATGCCAAACAGATGAACTCGAAATGGGTGCGCGGCTGCTACTTCAAAAACTACGGCCCATCCCTGATGCTGGGAGTCGGCATCCCCTTTCCCGTCTTAAATGAAACAGTCGTCGCCCACTGTGCAGTATCAGACAAAAAAATAGTAGCGCCGGTGGTAGATTTCTCTATCCCCCGGCGCGTTCGTCCCACATTCGGTTTAGTTAGTTACGCTCAATTAAAGACAGGTCGCATCCTGATAGAGGGCAAACCAGTACGGGCCGCCCCCCTTGCGAGTATGTTTCTCTCCCGGCAAGTAGCATTGGAATTGAAGCAGCAAATTGAAGCGGGTCAATTTACCCTCACGGCCCCAGTTGCTCCCCTACCCACCGACAGAGTATTTCTCCCGCAAGATTTGTGGGGCGCCCAAGTGAGGCTCGAATAGACAGTCCCTAGACTAAAGTCACGAATTATAAATTGAATGAACCACGAGAGGATATTCAAAGATGATCGACAAGAACCAGTCTAAGTTCACTGATGAGGAGGTTGCTACTGCTGAGGTACAGATTTTTGAACACACAAAGAGAATTGAGTTCTATCTGACGGAATATTCCATTGAGCTTCTGGCCCAAAAGATGCAGAATGGAGATTTCGAGATTCCGGCCTACCAGCGCGAGTTCACATGGGAACCAGAGCGCAAATCCCGGTTCATTGAGTCGGTATTGATGGGGCTTCCGATCCCTTTCCTCTTCTTTTGGGAAAGCCCCTCAACAGGTAAGCTTGAAATTGTTGATGGTTCACAGCGCCTTAGAACGATTGAGGAGTTCGTTCTTGGGGACTTTCCCCTAGGTGACTTGGAAGAATTGTCGCTACTGACCGGATTTCGATTCAAAGATCTCCCCGAATCTCGGCAACGAAAAATCAAGAACCGTTCCATTAGGGGGATCGTGCTCAATGAACACGCCGATGAGCAAGCACGATTTGATCTTTTTGATCGAATTAACACAGGAAGCAAGGTCGCGAACAAGGCTGAGGTGCGTCGAGGTGCGTTAGGAGGTGCTTTTCTCGATCTTGTCATTTTACTCGCCAAAGAGCCGACCTTTGTCAAACTTGCGCCGCTATCGGACAAGCTGTTATTGGAGCGCGAGAGAGAAGAGCTCGTTACACGATTCTTTGCATACGGCGATGGGCTCGAAGGATACAAAGACAGAGTGTCGGCATTTCTTTTCACCTACACGAAGAAGATGAACGATCGCTTTAAAAATAACCCAGCGGACATTGAGTCCTACCGGCAACGCTTCATGGACATGATAGACTTTGTATCGCGCAACTTCCCGTCGGGTTTCCGCAAAACACTTAAAGGTAAGGCTACACCCCGATCGCGTTTTGAAGCTATAGCCATTGGAAGCTATCTGGCACTTCAGCAACGGCCTGAGATAGCTAACCAATCGCTCAAAGTTGAAGAATGGTTGAACAGCAGGGACTTTACAAAAGTGACCGGCGCTGACGGTGCGAACGCAATAGGCAGACTCAGGGCTCGTATACATTTCGTTCGCGATCGTTTACTTGGAGATTGAGGATGGAGGATTTGAGCCAAGCTTTTGAAGAGCGTTTACAGGAAATTGAAACTTACCTTGACCTGCTTGAGTCCATACAGGAACAAGTACAGGGAGGAGCTCCACAAATCGGGGAAGCTACGATCACTCCGCAACAGCAGAAAATCCTCTATTCGAGTGTTTACTTACAGCTCTACAATCTTGTCGAGTCAACTATTACTCGGTGCGTAGATGCCGTATCTAAGGCAGTGGTTAATAACAGATCGCTGCCCAATGAGTTGTCCATTGAGTTGCGCCGCGAGTGGGTGCGATGTACCGCACGTACCCATAATGATCTCAACTACGAGAATCGCCTGGAATCTGCATTGAACCTCTGCGAACACCTAGTGCAAGCACTTCCCATATCAACTTTTGAAGTTGAAAAAGGTGGAGGTGGAAATTGGGATGATGAGGAGATTTACAAACTTAGTAAACGTCTAGGATTGTCCTTAAATATAAGTCGTCAGGCTAATCGTGCTGTCAAACAACCATTTCGGGATGACCAAGGCGCACTTTCCCTGATCAAAAGTTTTCGGAACAAACTAGCACACGGTAATCTATCATTTGCAGAGAGTGGCAATAATATTACTGTTAGCCAGCTTCGTGACCTCACTGAACGAACAGCATTGTATCTGAGAGAGGTTGTAAATTGCTTCAAGTTATCGATCGATGCACATGAGTTCCTAATGCCGGAGAACCGACCTACATGAGCCAAGGCATGAATCCAGATGAGACTATGGTCGGCGCTCACAATGGCAAAGAGCCTCAGATCGATCGCAGAAGTACAGCCATTAGCTGCATCGATCTGTTTTGCGGTTTGGGCGGTCTTACGCATGGACTGATCCGAGGAGGTATTCAGGTTGTTGCGGGCATCGACATCGATCCACAATGTCGCTTCCCATACCAGAGCAACAACGACGCCCTTTTCGTCCAGCAGGATGTCAGCTCGCTATCTGGTTCCCAACTTGCAGATATTTTTGGCAATAGGACATTGCGTTTGCTGGCCGGCTGCGCGCCCTGCCAACCATTCTCGACTTACAGCCGTAAGGGGCGCCAGGAACGCCAGGACACTAAGTGGGTTCTCGTATCCGACTTCGGTCGGTTGGTACGGGAGACTCAACCCGACTTCGTAACGATGGAGAATGTGCCACAGCTTTTAGAGCATGAAGTTTTCAAGGATTTTTTGAAGAACCTCGAAGGCTATGCGACCAGTTGCAGTATTGTAGATTGTGTTCAATATGGAGTTCCACAGACTCGTAAACGGCTTGTGCTGCTAGCGTCCCGATTCGGGCCAGTAGAATTAGTACCTCCAATCTTTTCTAGACGATCGTGCACAACTGTGCGTGAGGCGATTTCCCATCTACCCGCCTTAGCAGCCGGATGCTCCGATCCAAATGACGCACTTCATACCGCATCCTCACTAAGTGACCTGAACCTCCGCCGAATCAGAGCCTCAAAACCCGGAGGCACATGGCATGACTGGGATGATTCACTGCTGGCACCCTGTCATCGTAAGAAATCCGGACAAACTTATGCTAGCGTGTATGGTCGTATGAAGTGGGACGCCCCGGCTCCAACGATCACAACTCAATGCTTCGGCTACGGAAATGGTCGGTTCGGACATCCGGAACAGGATCGTGCAATTTCTCTGAGAGAGGCCGCTATCCTTCAGACTTTTCCCGAAAACTACCGCTTCCTAGCTCCTGGTGAGCGTGTCTGTTTCAGCAAACTGGGTCGTTTAATCGGAAACGCTGTTCCTGTTCAAATTGGCGAGGTGGTAGCGCAGAGCCTACTCGCTCATGTACAGAAGTACAATCAGCAGCTCAACTAAAAATGCAAGATTAAAAGTTTTTTAACCTTTAATCTTGCATTTTTACTTTCACTATTTTTTATTCCTCGATCGGCTTAGGCTTCTTAACCGGCTTAGGAAGAGGTTCCTTGGGGACAGGCGGTGGTGCTGCTGCTGCTGCGGATTTGATGGTAGGACGCCCTACAGGAGCACCGTCACCGCTGGGCCTAGGAGTAAACGGACGCTTCCCTCCTCCTTTGAAGCCACCGGGCGGCTTGCTGCCAGGGGGGAATTTCCGCTTTTTAATCGGCAGGGCACCAATATTATTAGCCTGCTCAATCATCAGACTGTCAGCTTTCAATTTGACGTGGAAATCCCAAAAAAACCCGATCGCCTTTGTAGCTAAATCTCCCTTGAGTTTCAACTTAAAAAACTTCATCTTGTCGTCATTCTTGCGGGGAGCTTGCTTGATTTTGACGATGACATACTTTTCTTGGTCTTGGGATTGATAAATCACCTCACCTCTAATCGAAAAATAGCCATCTTCAACATCAGGTTCCGAGGGAGGCAAAGATGCGGTCGATGCTTCGTCACTAGCCTCAATCTCCGCTGCTTCCTGATTTTCCTCATCAGAGGAAGGTTCGGGAGGTTTCTTGAGCGTTTCCGGCTCCCAAACCCCCATAATCTGGGCGTGCAAGTTGCCGTCTTCTTGCCTGGTGCGGGGATAGACCACCCACAGGTGTTCTTGTTCCAGCTCCAGGTGATTTTTGACTAAACTCATGACTCTACCCAGCAAAACTGCATCGATGGCAGTTCCGTCGGCAGCTATCAGCATACCCCGGGTGAATTGCTCTTCTGATGGCGTGTAGCGGCCCCGCACCAAACCAACAGCTCGGTACTGTCTGGGTTCGCTGGGGGGGGGAATGGGATGTTGGCGCATGACGGAGGATATGTCCTCAGCGGCCTGACTTTCGTTAGCGGCAGGCTCGGCGTTTGCCGGCGGTGCGACTGCTTGGGCTGGAGTATCGCTGACAGGTGTCGAAGACGCAGCAGGCGCCGGGGGTACAGGAGCATTGCTGGGCTGGTCTTGTGGCTTTGTTTTGTCCTTGTCGGGGGCAGAACTGTAGCGTGGTCGTTGCAGGCTATCCTTGGACGCTGGGGCGTCTGTTGGCGTTGCCGGTTGATTTTGGTCAACAGGTGCAGCCAACGCCGAAGGCACCGAACTTTCGTCTGGTGTCTCAGGAATGGAATCTGTATCTTTAGGCGGATTGACGGCCTGTTCGCTCGGCTGATCCTTGCGAGTTGAAGTAGATTTGGACGATTTGGAAGACCGGTTGGGAGAGGGGTTCATAAAAACTCCTTGCAGCGGAGACACATCCCTTAAGGGAAATTAGGAATAAACTGAAGAAACTGCTTTAAAAACTACTAGCACCTGACAGGCGGGCTTGCGCCCGGAGGTCTGGTTGTGACCCGTCAACGCCAACTTTCAACGCTACGAGTGCCGATCGGTTCGCTGGCTGCTAAAATCCTTGCGAGGAAGGACTTTGGGAGTTGCTGACCGATCGATCCTGCGATCGCGCTGATCTGGAGTTGCTGGCTAATAGCATTTAGGATATTCAGCTTGCCTATTTTACTTAATCCAATTACCTAACGGCCTGATCCGCCATATTTTCGGTAATTTTTAGCTTGACCAGACTAAATTGGACAGACACCGCAGTCCGTGGGGCTGCAGGTCTGAGTGTCCAAAATTGTTTAGCTAGCATGGAGTTATGGGTCTGTTACCATATTAGCTGCAAGTAAAAGGCTGCTTTGTCCGTTCGGACTTTGAAGTTAAGAACTTTTATGGTTGCATGGATCTAGTTAAATGGCAGACGCCCCTGAGCGATGCGTTAATTCTTAGAAAATAGTAGATTTTAAGCTGGGATAGTTGAATTATGGAAAAAGCAAATAAGCGTCGTGGGTTGATTACTGTGGTGGTGGTGCTGTCGCTCATCGCTTTTTTGGGATTTTCTCTGGTTCCCATTTTGGACAGTATTCTCAAGGCCAGCCAAGCCCAAAGTACGTCAACTCCAACACCTACTCAAACGGCGCAGTCTGGGGAGAAGCAATCAGAGTTGCTGCAAGCTCAGGCGAGGGGGTACGAATTGGTTTTGCAGCGAGAACCAGACAACGTAACGGCTTTACGGGGATTGTTGCAGGTGCGGCTGGAGTTGATCGGCCAAGGAGTGGGGGACATTAAGGATGCAATCGCTCCTTTGGAAAAGTTGGCTTCGCTGAATCCTGAGACTACTGAATACGGGATTTTGCTGGCTCAGGCTAAGGAACGCACGGGCGATCGCGAAGGGGCTGCTCAAGCTTACAGGTCAATTTTAGCGTCTAAGCCTGGGGAAATTAAGGCTTTGCAGGGGTTGGTGAATTTACTGCTGGTGCAGCAGCGACCAGAAGCTGCGATCGGATTGCTGCAAGATACGCTGAAGGCTGCTCCGGCTGCGAATCTGGCGAAACCGGAAAGTGTTGATGTAACTTCAGTGCAGTTGATTTTGGGACAGGTTTATGCTGTGCAGAAGCGCTACGAGGAGGCGATCGCAATTTACGACGAATCTGCTAAGGCTAATCCCAAAGATTTTCGCCCGACTTTAGGAAAGGCGATCGTGCTGAAGGAACAGGGCAAAACAGATGAGGCAAAAACGCTGTTTGATCGAGCTACTGAGTTAGCTCCTCCTAACTATAAAGACCAAATTAATCAGTTAGCTAGTGGGACTCCTTTGCCTTCTCCTGCGGCTACGACGACTCCCGAACCGGCTGCTTCTCCTAGTCCAGAAGGCGCGCTACCGAAACCTTAAGGAAAGTTTTAAGTGTAAGAGTTTTGAGTTGTTAGTGAAAAAGTTTTAAGTTAAAAACTTAATAATTTAAACTCAAAATTACTCGCTTTCTTCTTAATTACGCAGGACTTAGGAAAAGAAACCCGGTTTCTACGAGAAATCTTAGTTTAGCGACGACCTATACAGGTCGAAACCGGGTTTCTAAGCCCTAGCGCCCAGCGTCCTCTTACCGACTACCAATTACTAATTACCAATTATGTAAGACCTCGGAGAGAATTCTGGGGGGGTGACAAAGAGGTCTACGAGATAGACTGTATAAGGGTTGCGGCCCGCATACCTTGTTGATAAAAACGGC